>NZ_KB235908.1 GCF_000332155.1 Kamptonema formosum PCC 6407
AAAAAAAGTTTATAATGACTTTACTTTCCACAATCGTGCTGGTTTATGGCAAAGTGAACTTCACCAATCTGGGCCGCTATAGTCCTGCCACTAGAAAAAACTTATCGGCGGCTATTTTTAAAAAAGTTTGATTGGGAGCAATTCTCTAAATATTTTATTAAAAAAGCCTTGAATCCTGAACGCACAATTATTGCCGTTATTGATTGTTCTTTTTTGAGAAAAAGTGGTAAACATACTGAGGGAAAAGGTTATTTTTATAATGGTATTGCGGGAAAAGCTGAACAAGGATTAGAAATTTCTGTGATTTCTGTTGTCGAAATTGAAACTCATATTTCCTATAGTTTAAGCGTGCAACAAACTCTTTCGCGTCCGACCACAGAACCACCGAAAAACTCCCTAATTTTTACTCGGAAAAGAAACTTAAAAAACGGAGTAAAAACAGGTATCTGAAACCTTAACACCTGATATAACAAGAGTTGACGACTATGCAAAGCATTTAAAAAATACTCGTTCTTTGTTGCCAGAATCTGTACGTTATTTGGTGGCTGATGGCTATTATTACCGCGCTAAATTTTGGGATGCTGTTCGGGAGTCAGATCTCAATTTGATTAGTAGATTAAGGGTTGATGCCAACCTGAATTACCTCTATACCGGAGCAAGGAATAAATTCGGCGCTCCTCGTAAATATGATGGTAAAGTTGACTGCAATAATTTGAAAAATCTAACTTTCGTCAAAGAAATTAAGCCAGGAGTTAAGCTTTATTCATTATTAGTATGGAGTTGTTGCTTAAAATGCAAAATCCGTTTGGCTTGTATATCTGAGCTTCAAGCTAACGGTAAAACCAAAAATGTTTTATTGTTTAGTACCGATATCAATCTCAAGGCTGAGCAAATACTTGAGTATTATCAAGCTCGTTTTCAAATTGAATTCATTTTTCGGGATGCCAAACAATTTACTGGTTTGTCCGATTGTCAATCTGTGAATAGCCAACGGCTTGATTTTCATTTTAATGCCAGCCTAGCGGCCTTAAATTTAGCCAAATATGAAGCCTCTAATCGCCACTTGTCTGCCCATCCATTCGTGTTTTCAATGGCCTCCTATAAACGCCTGGAATTCAATCGGCATCTACTTTATACATTTATTAGCAAGTTAGATTTAGACAAGGACTTGATTTTAAATCATCCTAACCTCCCCTCAGTCTTGTCTTATGGTACTCTGGCTGCTTAAAAACTGTCCGGACTATTGATTTATTGGTTAATGAAGTAGCCTACCGAGGCTTTACAGAGAGAAGCCTCGGCGCAAAGCATTACAGTTCTAAGTCATCGCCGTCGAAATGATAATTAGCCCTTTGATTTTGACAGGAATTAGAGTTATCTACTATTCCATCAAAATAAGGATTAGGGTTAGCAGCCGTCTCCGCCCAGGGGGTATCTGCTAAATTCAAATTGCCTTCAAAAACGTTCTCTCGGTAGCCATCAGCAAAGTAGTCAGGAGTACCATATCCCTCTGTTTGCTGACTGCTATAACCGTTGTTTCGATACCCGTTAAGGGAGGACTCGCACGGGTTACTTTCATAGCCGCTAGCATAGCCATCAGCCCTGTAACCTGGTTCAGTGCCATAGATATTGTTTGGCTCGTTCATAAATCCTGTAGCTACAAAGTAGTAAGAATCAACAATTCAGCGTAGCTAGGGATAACGAGTGGGGGTTTCATCCGATAGTCGTAATTAAACTACCGCCTATCGGCGGATATGTAAGGGCGATCGCCCTTACCTGAATTTTTAGTCGTGAACTTTCACGGCATCCAAAATGACGATCGCTATTTGGCTAGAGCAATTAGTAAAAGCATTGTTTGCCATGCAGCGTCCAAGGCTAGGGCAAACGCAAATAGTCCCAAAATAAAGCAGTAAAATTAAAATGAAAGATAGTTCATCGCTTGCAGAAATGCTATATGAGCGAATCCGAGAAGCTCCACCTTATTCCTGGTTTCCGTCTCCCCCAGAGCTAATTGAGCTTATGCTTGAAGAAGCTCAAATTGTTTCAGGAATGTACGCCTTAGAACCAACAGCCGGAGATGGCTTATTAGCGCAAGCTATGGTTAGAGCGGGTGCAATTGTTGATGTAATTGAGATTAACCCTCTGCTACAAGAACTCCTGTTCCAAAAAGGGTTTAATTTAGTTGGAAACGACTTTTTAACAACTGAACCCCAAAGGCGATATAGCAGAATCTTGGCAAATCCCCCATTTTCTACGCCCCACATCAAAGGAGTGGATTTAGATATTATACAACGTGCCTATAACCTTTTTCTAGCAAAATCTGGACGGCTGGTAAGTGTTGTTAGCAATTCCATGAATGTTCGAGCCGATCCGCGATCTCAATCATTTCGAGCTTTCCTTAAGCGCACGTCAGCTAAGTTAATTGAACTTCCCTTAGAGATATTTTGGGGAAGCGATCGCCCGGTGACTGTTGAGAGCTACCTAGTCGTAATAGACAAAAAGTAGATGATTGCTTCCCCACTATACCGTTTGGTTAGTGGGGACAGCACTTTATTGATAATTAGAAATTAACTCTCAATTTCTAAGTCTCAATCAAAGATAATCCCTTGAGACTTAGATAACTCTCTGATAAAACACAACAGATATCGCTGTGAAATATCCAGAAATATCTACGCTAGCACGGTCAATTTTATAACTAAAGCTATTACCTTAAAATCCCTCTCCTGTTATGAATAACTCCCTACCCAATACCCCAGCCCATGTGGTGCAATACGAGCTGATTGCGAACTCTTCCAAGCTCTCTGAGATTCTATCACCTTTGATGAAAGCTCGTGTTATAGGCATAGACACAGAAACTACTGGGCTAGATCCACTTACAGAACGCATCCGACTTATCCAAATAGCTGCTCCTCAGCACCCAGTGATAATTGTCGATCTAGCTGCTCTTGCTGACAGCGAATTATCGCCTTTAAAAGCACTTCTAAACAGCAGTGCGCTCAAAGTATTTCAAAATGGTAAGTTCGACTGGCAGGTACTAGAAATGGCTGGGCTTAGACCGTCTGGCCCATTTTTTGATGTGATGTTAGCGAGTCAGGTATTGCGTTCGGGACTGAAGAAAGACCACGATCTACAATCCCTTACCTTTGAATTTTTAGGAATAAAACTTGATAAGAGCTTACAGTCAAGCAATTTCGCAGGAAAACTATCAGCTTCTCAGTTAGAATACGCCGCTTTAGATGCTGCTGTCCTGCTGAAACTTAGAGCGCGGCTGCACTCAAAACTTCGGAGTGCTGGGTTACTAGAAACCGCCAAAATTGAATTTGCAGCGATGCCTGCTGTAGCCCAAATGGAACTAAATGGAATGTTACTGGATGTAGAACAGTGGCATTTGGTGGGTGAGGAACTGAAAGCTCAAAAGCAGGCTACGCTGGTGGAATTAGTGAAAGCCGGTCTTAAACCAGCCCCTAGCGCACAACTTTCGCTATTTCCAGATATGGTGGAAACCATAAATCCCCGCTCATCTGTACAAGTTTTAAGTGCTCTTCAGGCTCTCAATATTCCAATTAAGTCAACAAGCAAGAGCGAACTTATTCCTATAGCTCGCCAATATCCGGTTATCCAGTTGTTACTGAATTATCGAAAATTAGCATCTTTGTGCTCAAATTTTGCTGAGGCATTACCGAAACATATTCACCAGATCACGGGGAGAATTCATCCCAGTTATCGGCAATGTGGTGCGCGTTCTGGACGCTTTAGTTGTAAGCAGCCAAACCTGCAAAATGTTCCCAGAAATTGTACGGTAAAAGGAATGCGTGCCTGCTTTATTGCTCCTCCCGGATATCAAATTATTAAAGCAGATTACAGCCAAATCGAGCTAAGGATTGTCGCTGAAATATCTGGCGATGCAAAAATGTTAGATGCCTATGTTAAAGGTGAAGATTTGCATACTTTAACGGCTTCTTTGATTACGGGAAAACTATTAGAGGAGGTAACGACAGAGGATAGACGGATTGCTAAATCAGTTAATTTCGGATTAATTTATGGCATGGGTGCTGCTAAACTTCAAGCTTATGCTGAAGAAAAGTACGATGTTCTTTTAACTTTGGAGGAAGCTAAAGAGTTTAGAAAACGATTTTTCCAAGCTTATTCTGGAGTTAAAAGATGGCATGACAGCATCAGGAGAACTGTGTACGTCAAAGACATCAAGCAAATTCGTACAATTGGCGGACGTAGAAGACGGTGGGCAAAGAAACCCAGGCTTTCTGAGTTGCTAAATCACCCTGTTCAAGGAACTTCGGCTGATATGTTAAAAGTGGCGATCGCTCGTTTGTTCAAACTCCTACCCAAAACAGGAGCAAAGTTGATTGCTGTGGTACATGACGAGATTTTGTTAGAGTGTCCGCAAACAACTTTAAAAAGAACCAGTTGCATTCTAAAAAAAGTTATGGTGGAGGCTGGAGAGCTATATTTGCAGCAAGTTCCGGTTGAAGTGGAAGTAAAAATTGCTTCTTCTTGGGCTTGAATTTAATTAGAATTGAGAAGTTTTACTCGACTTCATCTTCAAGCAAGATAGTGTTGAGAAGATTCAGTTCGCTAGATGCCATAAAATAGCGATCGGCGAAAACGGTTTCTAATTGTGCAAATACTCGCCGGCCTGCCACAGCCACCCAAGGGAATGATTCATATTGTGCTATTACAGGCATCACTAAACCTTGAGGTGTTAGGGAGCGTCCTAGTGCATTCCTCCAAATTTCCGCGTCTTCTAATACCTGTTCGCCAATCCCATCCTCTAACTGCTCGCTCCAAAAATGGGGATAATCCAATGGTAGACCAATTACCATATTTTTTGTTTTGAAAGCCTGAATAGTTGAGTATTCAATGATGCTTTCCTGCTGTTCGCGAATCAATAACTTATGCAATTCTTTTGCCGGACGTTTGAGTTTTGGTGGAAACTTATTTCCTTCATAAATTTGTCGTAGTAATCCTAAAAGATGATTGCTATTTTCCTGAATATCCGTTCGCCATCCCTCAAAGCTGAATCGTTCCTCGGTTTTGCGATCGCTCCAGTCTTCCATCCAAAATGGTCCGATACAAGTTAAGCTCTCTGGAATCACCAACGCATCGTTTTCCAACGAGGGCAATAACCGACTTGAAGGACGAGAAACAGTCTTGATCATCGCTTCTAGGGTTTGATAATCTACATAAGACTTAGCATTTTTATCCGGTGCTAAACCTTGCAATTTGAAACGAGCAAAAATTTTTCTCGTTAGCTGCATTGCCTTACTGACAATTCCTTTAACATCTTCATGGTGAGGATCGTAAATAAAAACTCTAGCCTCATGCAAGAAACTCCAAACATCTTCAGACATCAAGCTCAATAATTCTGTGTCACCAACTGAACCAACTGGGACAAAGGCAATTCGCTGCCGCTTCAGTCCGGCATCCCCTTTGATGCGCGTGTAAATGGTAGAACGCAGCATCACGAGCAAAGTCAATAAATCGCTTGCCTGACGCAACCAGACTCTTTGACGATCGATATCTTCTTCTACAACGATAACATCGTTGATGAGCATAACTAACCGTCGATTTTTGTCATCTCCAGAAACTTTCTCTCTAGTTTCTGGATTTGTATATTTTCCCCGACCTCGATAAATCAGTTGTGCAATTTCCATCAAAGCGGCTTCAATATTGAAGCGGGGAATTGCCGCAATAATCCAATCGGTTTTAGGGAAAGAAATTCCTCTCGCCCCTGAAGAAGTCATCAGAAAAACTCGGATCTGATCGCGTCGTGGTTCCTGTACCAGTTCCAAGCGTTGATGCGGTGGCACGCTTTGATCCAAAACCGCTACCTGTTCGTTCTCGCATAGAGCATCTGTTCCCATTGTCAATTTCTCACGCAACTGACGGAGAAATCTTTTATCTTGGGCAAAGAAGATTAGCTGCTCTGCTCCTTGTTTTAACCCGTTTTGGATTTCTTGATAAGCATTCATCAAAAATTTGTCTTGTAGTTGTTCTCTAATCGCTTGTCGGATTCCCTGCTTTCTGCCATCACTGATTAACTCGGGTGTGACAAGTGAAAGGCGAATACTATAGTCAATGTTCAGTTTTGAAGCTGGATAGCTATTTGTCATTACGTGCAGTGTCGGGTATTTTTTGGGACCGACTTTTGTATAAGTACCCGTCACCCGAAATGCAGCTTCACCCTGACTTGCACTAATTAGCACTTTGTCAGGAGCGCGATTCCCTGAATTAAGAAAGTTATTGAGAACAATTTCATTGCTCAACGAGGCATCGGCAACAATCAGAACAACCTTAAAGGGCGATTGAGTTCCTTCAAATGGTTCAATAAATTGTTCGTGTAACCATTCGGCTAACTTATGAACAAAGGGCGCTCCTGCACCATCGCCAGCTAGTTCATCTACCATTACAATAATTGTAGGAATTTGCTTCGCAAAGGTCTGACGTTCATTTTTTCCCAAAGTCGTATGCGCTTTTTTTCTAAACAAATTACTGAGGGCATCGACTGTGGTTTTTTGATCGAGCAAACGATAGCCTTGAATCGCAGCAGTCATAACCAGACGATTCACCTGCGGATTAGCTTCTAGCAATCGTCGCGCCGCGCCTGCTAGGGTACGTAAGACACCCGGAGGTTGAGATGAGGCCATACTGTCCTCTCGTTCGGAAAGAGAATGTTTATAGCGGGTAGAGGCGACAACATTACAATCAATTTCGTGTTCCTCTTCGGGGGTCACGAAGACGGTACTGCAATCGGGATGATTGAGTTTTTCAATGCCATCAACAACAACAGCACCATCAATACGGCGATATTCCAATCCATGTTTCTCGATTTGTTGCTTGTACCATTTAGAAGCTGAAGCAATTAAATTAGCATTACTTGTTAGGGTCAATATACCAGTAGCATTACCGTTTTTTCTAGCGAGGTTTGCTGTTACATCTCGATTAATCACCACTCGCGGACTGACGTAAAGAAATAGGAATCCTTCAGACTGTTGAGTAAGAAAGTCTATAACAGCCGTAGTTTTACCAATTCCCGGATTTCCCTCTAAAGCAATTACATTTATTCTCCCCGATTGGGCAGCATTTAAACCTGCAACGACTGCGGCAGCATGAACTTTGCGTAATGGAATTTGTGCGTTTTGTTGACTCTGTATATCAAGGGCAAGTGCAAACTGGGACTGAGGATTTTCACCAAAAAACTCCTTCAGTTCTGCTGTTTCCTCAATGGCGGCGATCGCATCCTCCCGTAAAATCTCCTGCATCGGGCTATAAAATCCCTCTACGTTCTCCTGAAATAGGAAGTGAATATCTCCTCCCAATTCAGGTAGTTGAGCAATTTGCTTCGCTTGCTGCTTGAAATTAGGAGGTAGCGATCGCACCAACTTATTGAACACTACACGAATTTCTTGCTCTAGTTCGCCGGGGGCATCATCGCTCAGTTTGCGAACATTTCGATAGGCTTCCCCCAATGATTTCATCAATCTAGCTCTAGGGTCTGGTTCTGGCTCTCGATCGATGAAATGAGCTGTGAGGCTTTCAAACCCATTAGATGTTACTGCGATCGCTCTGGCACTACAAGTTCCCTTTAAGCGATCGCGCGATCGCAACAAGTGAATCAGGCGTTCAGTGTAAGATGATGCCTGACAGAGCTTGAACAAAGGTTTATCAGAACTACTAAATGCCGATAAATGACTCGCCAATTTGGACGAAAGCGAAAACTCCTCACCTTCTACCTCAGCACAAACCTTAGAAAAAACTCCCCGTGCATCCATATAGCGGGCATAGCGATTAATTTCTTGTTGGTGAGACGTTTCAGTTCTAAAGTCTGCCAAGTTTGCAGGTGCGTTATACGAGAACTCTAGACAGAGGATAAAGTGCTCGAATTTCTGACGTTTGTTTTCCTTTTGGGTCAGAAATCTTGCATATTTACTCGTTAAATTACCTTCTGTGTTCTCCTCAGTTGATAACCATAAGAGAAAATCGGCTCTAGCAGGTTCTCCTGTGTAAAGTAAAGCCCGATCTGGTTTTCCAGGTAGATTGAAAGCCGTTTGAAATGCCTTAGCTGTCTTTTCTTTCTCTTCATCTCTGCCAGATAGTTCCCCTGGAAGTGCCAGAGGACACCAAATTGCTTCCAGCTTTGCTTTACGAACAGGATTGTGCTTAAGGCATTCCCGCATCGCCGTCCAGCCTAAACCATAGCCCATTACTAGCAGATGACGCACCATCGTCCCTGCCCATTCTTTGGCATTCGTATCTGTTAGTTGAAAGCTTCTAACCAATTGATTGTTAATATCTGCATTCTTGAACGCTTGCCAAGGTTGGAGAACCGGATGATTATCCTGAAGCAATCCTTGATGAATCAGATGTAGTAGTACCCCGCGTTTGACGGCAATTTCAAACACCTGACCCCAAATAGATGCCTGACGAAGAAACGATAATTGCATTACTTCCTCCGGTGTAAAACTTGAGAAACATGACTGAGTAAGGCGGGGTAGCTGAGTAATACCCGTCCTTTCCGACGAGTGTGCAAAACTTCCACTTCTCCAGCCGCTTCAGTAGTGGTAGGTGATATCCAGCTAAATGGGTCTAGTACCGGGATCAGTTGTCCATTTTGGACCCCTCGTTCGGCTTCAATAAAATGCAATCCTCGCAGCACTGAAATTAAACAGGGATGAACGCTAGACTGCTGTTCTGGATTAACTAAATGCTGACGGCTACGTTCAGTCCAGTCAATATTGCTAACCCGCTGGTCAGATACTAGGAAATAAACGCAGAAACCCGACTGAGGACGCTGCGCTTCTTGAATTGCAAAAAGTGTGGCAAATGTATAAACCGGAATCACATCGCGCACGCGAACTTTTTCAACAGACATCAAAAAACTCGTATGGTCTCCAGCCCGTAAAATTTCAAAGGCGGCTTCATTAGAATTTCGCTTCCGTAATCTCGTAGCTGGAAATACATCCCGCTGCATTGTATAAATCGTCAAATCGGGGAAAGTTTGAAAGACTTCTTCAAGGAATTCTTTATGAGTTAAGGGAGAATTGTAATCTGCTGCCCGATTTATTCGACGACCGCCATAGGCATGAGACAATAAAATAATATGCTGGCATCCTTTGGCTTTTAGATAACCAATCTCTTCTTGCACCAGTCGTTGTTTTCTCAACCGTTCTGGAGAATCAACTACGTCTGACTGCATTCTATCCATCTTAAGTTTGTAACCTGAAAACGGTTGATTAATAGCTGTAGCAATGTAACTTTGAGTTAGAAAAAGATAGCCCTTTTCATCTTCGCTCAAACAATTTATCTCATCGCAGGGACGGGTTGCATAGGAAATTAAACCAATTTTCGGAACTGTTGGCGGAGTTGGTGTACTGATGGCAATGGGAAATGCACTCAACAAAGCGTTAAAAATGCCCCATTTAATATATTTGGAATTTTTACTCTCAAGATTTTGAAGAACAACCCCTTGCATTCGGATAGGAGTGTTTTCACTCAAAATTGCTTCAAGAGCTTGGGCTGCTGCATAAACATAGGAATCACCATTTCCTTCATCACTCTGTTTACCTATTTCTTGTAATCGCAGCATCAAAGTTGTAAACTCAACTGGCTCCAAATCACCAGATTGTTTCAAGCGTTGAATAACCCGCCATAAGCAGCAGTAAACTAACACTATAAATGCAGTAACTGCTGCTGCATGATACTGTTTACTTTCCTCAGCTCCTTTTTTATCTGCTCGTCGCTTCAAAGTTTTAACATCGTATTCAACTTGGAGAGCGGCTGGTAATATCCATCCTTCGATTGATTTTGTAGGTCTCGTAAATTTGTAGATCCATTTATTATCTTCTCCTTTATGAGAAGAAGTCGGAACCCAACAAATTTGAAGAATTTTCTGTGGCAATAAGCGCTGTACCTGAATTGAATGTGGAGGTCCTTTGGTTGCCAAATTATATTCAGAAAGTTCAGCACTCACCTTGACTGAGAATAGAAGCCCCTGCATTTCTGGTCGATCGCAAATTTCAATATATTTAAACCATTCCACCTGTTCGCGAGAACGTTGCTGGGGTCCCACAAGTAAATCTCGAACACCAGATTCTGCCCCTTCTAATCGCGACCACTCGATGATATCTCGGTTCACGCAGATGAATTGTTGGGAGGAACGATGCTGAACTTGAGAAATAATCTTTTGGCTTTTTGTGCGGAGTATGGAAATCAAAGCTGTTGCAATTAATTCCATTGAGGGGGCGCGTTTCTCTAAATCCTGTAGCACCTGACTAACAGAAGCCACGCCGCCAGTTTTTAGCGTTTTAAGGAGTTGCTGTACTGAATTCGATAGTGATTCTTTACTTAGCGATGCTTCATCCTCTTTTGGAACAACGACTGCTAAAAATATAAGTTCAGCTAACCGACGACAAGGATGAGGTGAAACTTCATTATCGCCAATTAATTCTGCTCTGATTTGATCGAGTCGCCCCTCAAAAGCAGGTTTGCCCAATTCAGGATTTTGTCCGTTGACTCGAAAGCGATAGCTGACCTCCCGAATAACGCCATAACTGGAACTGGTTGCTGCTTGATTTCTCACTTTTTCCTCAAAAATTTGGGTTTTCCATTCAGCCCAAACCGGAAGACAGGAATAGAAGATTGCTTTGCTCAAGTAATCTAGCAAGTCGAATTCAGCAGCATTGCCGAAATGAGCGGTTAAATCGACGGTGTAACTGGTTTCTTTGGCAGATTCAAATAGAGTAAGTACCCGATTGACGTATTCTGCTAATAGTTGATATTCCGGTTTATTAAGCATCTGGGCATTTTCTGCGATCGCTTCCATAATCTGGAAGGTAATTGTTAGGCGAACGCGGGCTAATGCTTCATCATCTAAAAAGTTCAAAAAACGATTGATTTGGCTATCCTCTCTTTCCTGTTCCGCAGCTAGACTATCAAGAGCTGATTCAATGTCATCTTCATCACAGTCACGCTGAACAAGATGCTGGCTGACTGCCTTGCACATTTGTTCAAAATAATCAATAGCCTCAACTCGTTCAATTGCTGATATTACTTTGGCTACAGTTGTGGAAGAATTATCCGGCTTAACATCTGCGGATTGAAATTCTAGGGGGATAAGATTAGCTGTGTTGGCTTGATTTTTGAAAGGAGTACCCGCTGCTTGTGCCAGTTGATTGATTTGCTGAATGGGTTGCTCTAACAGCAGTGAAGATAAAGAGGCTTCTTGGGGTAAAGCAGTATCGATTGCCTGGTCTATCGCAGCGATTAATCGGTCAAGGGCAGCAGGCAACTTCGCTGCATTGCCTTCAGTCAAACAGCCTCCTATGCGAGAGCGAGTGCCGTATGCGGGCATTGGCAAGTTCTGAATAAACCCATCGCCTTTAGTTGGATTGAAAGCTTTTGTGAATTCCGGCTGTGAAAATAACCGGAGAAGAACGGCTGAAGTACAAAGTCTGAGGCGTTTGTCTTTTAGCTGAAAAATCAATGCTGGCTTGTATTTGGGGTCTTTGTTGTCAGCATTTTCCGTCAGGTTGTTTGGTGAAAGTGCTTTAGCAATTAGATCTACGAGCGTAGCCAGATCAATAGAAGACTTGGGCGCTCGTGCCTGAATTTCGGCACCGCTTTCTTTTGAGTGCATATTAGTTTTGTCTTTATATACCAGTCTTTTGACTGCTTCACCTATTCGAGCTTTACAGTCCGAACCGATGGAACCTATTCACTTAATAACTTAAGAGTAGGCAATCTGTCAACCTAATTCACTATCACGGCTGTAACGCTTCTCTGAAAAGGCTTTCGCCAGCATGGATGAAAGCGATTGCGGACACATTGTGGCTATCATAGGAAAGTCTTGCTTGCAGTAAGTGAGTTAGTTAAGAACTCTATTCCTCTTGGACACTAACCAAACAATTCCTGTAACGGAATAGAAAATCGCGATCGATCCGGCCCACTAGCCGATCTAGCATAAGTCGCTTGATTGCGAATCGCTAAAATCTGCTCCTCATCCCGCTGCATCGACGGCGTAAACTGATAACGCTGTTGCCGCAAATCCTGCAAAGTCACCTTCAATTCATCGGGCTGTTTCCCTTGTACCCGATCGCGATAGTAAATTTCCTCAGCACATTTTCTCACAGCATTACCGACTTCTGCGGGCGTACAAAGCCTGTAATCCCTCAACAAAATTCGCCATTCATCATCCGTCCAAGGCGACTCAGAAGCATTACGAAACTCAGGAAAATATTTTTTCAGATGAAGATTGAAAATCTCATACATCGCCCCTTCGTGAGGCAAATCTACAAAGAAAATATCATCAAAGCGACGAATTAATTCCGGTGGTAACATCCCCAAACGGTTAACTGTCGCCACGATATAAATTGGGTATTGATGCTCTTGCATCCACGTTAAAAGCTTCCCCGATAAGCGCCTAGAAACACCGCCATCTGCATTGGAATTCCATCCTGCAAAGCCTTTATCAAAATCATCCCAATAGAGAATTGTAGGACTTAAAGCCTGAGTCAGTTCCAGCAGTTCGCGCAAAGCTAAATCTGGTTTGGAAGAACCGACAATCGAACCCCAATCAGCCGCCAACAGCGGTACTCCCATCTTCTTAGCTGCAAGTTTAGCACTCAGACTTTTACCCGTACCCGGCGGCCCCCAGAGAATCATTCCTTTGGGAAATTTCAATCCGTATTTCTCTGCTTCTGGACTCAACAACGAAGCCACCTTTGACAGCGACTCGTCTAGCAAGTCTAAACCGCCTGCATCCGGCACATCTGCCTCGGCAATAAACTCTAGGCCTCGCCCCCGCAACTTATTAACCTTATGGTCGAGCACAAACCGCGCCATTTCCTCTACAGTCGAAGCAAAAGCTAGCGATCGCTCTAAAATTAACTCGATCTCACCTTGGGGCAATCCCTGACAAGCTCGAACCACTTCTGCTTGCAATATCTCGTCACTTTTGTCACCAAGCCCAGGATGGCGATCGCAAAACAACTCTACCACCCTTTGCGTTGCAACACGAGACGGTAATGGAGTCGTCAGTACGGGAATCAACGGCTGCAAGTTCATCGGCAGTTGTATGTAGTTTTCCAGCACCACCAAA
This sequence comes from Kamptonema formosum PCC 6407, assembly GCF_000332155.1. Lineage (GTDB taxonomy): Bacteria > Cyanobacteriota > Cyanobacteriia > Cyanobacteriales > Microcoleaceae > Kamptonema > Kamptonema formosum. The sequence goes on from NZ_KB235908.1 coordinate 13,112, forward strand.
AACTGACGAGCCGCAGACCAAGATGAATGATAGTAAGCATTCGCTAGTTGAAACCCCAGGCGCGAACTCACCTGACCCGATTCGTCAAAATCTAGCACTCCTTCGAGAATGTAAATTCCCTCTCTCCTACTTTCTAATAGGAACTGAAGCACGTCAGCATCAGGGTGTAGAGCGGTATTTTGTAAGATACATTGACCGTCACAAGTCACAATTTCCTGCAAGCAATTGTACCCAGAGTTCCAAAAGAACACGGGTAAATGCAGTTCCTGCCCCCAATTGTGAAACTGTACTAACACTCTGATTCGGTCAGCCGTGTAATACTCCAGTCCAACAATTTTAATGCCGGTTTGCGCCAAACTGAGCCAGTCATTGAGGATACGCATAAATTCAACGATAAGAAATATTCAACTGTTCTCTTCTCATTGATAGGCTACGGTCGAGCCTTGCCATCAGCCAATAGTTCTACATTAATCAAACCTCGGCTTAATTCTTATGAATTATTTACTTAATTTACTGAATTGATATAATTACTTATCTCCGCTGATTCCCCAAAATTACACATACATCAATTTATGATTTTAATAGCAGTAACTATACTTAAAAACTATTATAAAATTAGTGTAATTTGAGAGCGCCTAACGGCGCTGTTAGCCGTGAATTAGTTTAATAAAATCAAACTTCATGGCTACAACAACAGCTAAAAACCATAACTCTCGCTCATCCAACGGAGCGGGGACTTTGAATGGCAAAAGCAATGGTGGTACTTCGGCAACGCTCAACAACCATGCTGCTAAGTTAAAAAGTCCAGCGACAGCTACCCAATCGCAGGTTAGCCGTCGTCCAGTAGCAACAGTAGAAGAGCAAGCCGAGGCACTTCTAGGCCGCGTGCGAACTACCATTCTGAAAAAGTTTGGAGTCAAAATTCAACTGCGCGAAAAACGCCTCCAAACTGTCGAATATGTAAAACTCTGCTCTCCCTAAAAACGGTAGAGTAGAGTTTTTATTTTCTTCATATTGTTAATATTTTAAACCACGATCGACTTTAATACGAATATTTAAACTTTTAATTTATTTGAATTTAATTAATTTTAAACACAGCAATTAATGCTTTTGAGAAAATTCAAGCCCAATAATTAAACTTAAAGAGGCAGCGATTGCTGCTGTGTATATGAACAAACTTGAATTTAGGAAATTTGAGAAATGAGAGTCACTGAAAAAGTTCAAAAGACTAATGCAGCCAATACCGCTAAAGCTCATAAAACTCAGATAAAAGCGCTCGACAAGTGCATTAGTTACAACGATAAACTTCGCCTAATGGTACTAGAAGTTTTGAGAGAAGAATCAGGTCGAGAACTGGCAAGCGTTGCTCGCTTTAACGGCGGTCAATTTGATTGGGAGACACATAATGCCCAATTTCGCGCTGACTACAGCGAGACACCTTTAAAGGAATTGATGCGTGCTGGTCGCATCCTATACGGATTGACCGACATGGATGCAATCCGCGATCGCCGTGCCAAGCATCGGGGCATTCGCAATCAACGGCTCGCCCGTCAGAGCAGCGGAGTCGCTTCAAGCTCGCAAAGTGTGCATGAAGAAGTGGATGTTGCTGACGACGACATTGATGATTTGGATTGAGTCGCTTGAGCAACTAAGAATATCAAAAATTGCCTGTTAAGGGCAACTTCCCTACTCCTCATTTTAGGAGTGGGGAAGCTTATTGCCACCCACCCACCCTTGAATTGAGAGCTATTTTATTTTGTTAGAGCTATATTCGACCTGGATGTGAATTTTAGGCAGCTAAAAAAGGAGGAAAAAAGAGGAGAAAACAGCACAGTTATTACTCATTACACCTCGTAATTCCTACTTTTAGCTTTCGCAATGGGTATAAATGCTTATCTTTTTTGTAAAGAATTGTTGCTTTTGACGCGATTTTTTGTATTTTAGACCCTTCTAAATCCTCTTCAATCCTCGTAGTTAGTGCGCTAGTCGCATAGCAAGCCATGTCAAATAGACGTTATAGGGGGGTAAAAATCAGCAATTTAGGATTTTTATGGTTTTTGCAAGACTGCGATGAAAACTGTTGGAAATTGGAGTTAGCGATCGCACACGACAACAGCCAAGACTAGAAAGTTATGGGGCAGTTTGGACTTCGACAGAACTGTGCGATCGCTTGCGTGAGTCGATATTGAAGCCAGGAGTAAGCCTGTTAGTGTACAGGATAGCCTTGGGTACGATGGAGCGAAGCATCGCCAATTGAACCTTAGAATAAAACAGCCCTACTCACCCAGTCGGGGCTGACGTTTCCCTCAATCCTGCCCGCTGCTCCAACAATGGAATGCACTGCCCTGGCTTGAGATACTTGCTGTGTTTGCTTTCTTTAAAACACCGGGTTATCTGGTAAGGTTGTCCCTCGTAGCGAGCGAGCGCTGTGGCTTTCTGCTCAGCATTTGTCCACTACCGACCAATACCTGACATTTAGAGTTCATATTTGAAATTAATACTTGACATTGTCAGATAGGCGAGCTAACTTTACCATAGTAAGCAAACTCCGAGGTTGAGAGGTCAGACTATGCCTGACGGAGACAAAGTTCACAGTAGGCTTTCGGGGCTATACCAATTGCCCTACAAGATGATCTGTGAAAGAAAGGGTGATAACAACGAATGTGCTTGGTATTTGAGAAAAGCGGTTTTGCAGGACATCCAGACAAACTATGGTGTTGCTGTTAAACACGCCAAGCGCATGGGAGAGATATTGGGACAGGCTATGCAAAATGCTGGTAAGAATAGCTGTGTCAATTCGGCTGCTTTAAGCATGGAGATTGATCGGCAGGTACGACAGTCCGAAGTTAAACATTATGTGAAAGAACTACTCCGTCGCGCTGGTAAGAGAATCCTCCATGAGCTTCGCTACAACCAGAGCATGAATACTAGCAATTTGCCGGAAGCTGTTGTGGAGCAGTTCTTCCAGGAAGCTTACAAGGCGAATTTTGAGGAACGCATTCCACTGAATCCTAATCACCATGCTGGTGTTGATAACGTGACCGTTACGGAGTGTGTTAAGGCACTACGTTCAGATATCTTTCCCGAGATCCGCAAATGGGCGAAGAAGGCTACGACGGATGAAGATGTGAAAAACCTGCGACGGTCTTCACGCAAGAAGGTGAAAGAAATAGACCTTAATGAGGATCTGCTATGAACTACGAACCTTCAATTGAACAGAACTTTCACGACAGCGATCGCAGAGTTTACACTTTGCACTTTGAACCTGTGGTGAATAGTAATGGGTCTGTACACTTTATAGATCACTCTCAGGGCAAAGAGCTAAGTGTTGGCATTAACGTGGATGATGAAGAGTTCCAATACCGAGTCAAAGCAGATTTCCCATCTGTTATTGCTGACCTCATTGACCTTGCTGTCGCAATCCATGCAGCAGACCGGCTTGCGGGTCAGGATCTGCATCGGGAGCAACGTTGCCTTTATGTGATACTTCCAGTACGTCATCCAGAATTACTGAGCGCCGAACCGTTCCGAATAAAACTAGAAGAACTACTAGAATGGACAACAGGGAGCGAATGGGTTTTTGACTTCCAAAAACGAATAGTGCCGGGACGTTCGGTTGAGCAGCACTCAGCTATTCCAACAGTACCCAGAGGATGTGAAGTGGCACTGTGGAGTGGTGGCCTTGATGCCCTTGCAGGTCTGTACACTCGTCTTCAGATGTATCCAGAAAAGTCGTTCGTGCTGTTTGGTACTGGGAGCAGCAATACTGTCTATGCCCGCCAGGAACGAGTAGCGAAAAAGGTTCAGTCTATCTTCCCTGGTCGTTGTCATCTTTTCCGCGTCCCGATCCGCTTCCACGATAGTGATGTGCAGCAGAAAAATAAGTGTTCGCGTGCGCGAGGTGTTGTATTCACTCTGCTTGGTGCTGCGTGTGCGTACCTCATGGAACAGCGAATTCTCTGCGTGTACGAGAACGGAATTGGGGCGATAAACCTTCCTTACCGTGCATCTGCTGTGGGGCTAGATCACTCCCGCTCTGTTCATCCACTGACTTTGCTTATGGTAGGCGATGTTGTATCAGAGCTTTTAGGAGAAGAATTCTGCGTACAAAACCCTTTTCTCTTCTGGACTAAAGCTCAAATGTGTAAAGCATTGGCTAAAGACAGGAGACACGACTTGCCGTCCCTAACTATGTCATGCGACAGCCCACATCGCCAGCGACCTGTTCAGTGTGGTTACTGCTCCTCTTGTCTTCTGAGGCGACAAGCGCTTGCCGCGGCTGACATCAAAGACAAAACTCGCTACGTAGTGTTGCACGGAAAACGTTCAGTAAAAGAGCCGAGCTTGTATTTTCTCAATATGCTTGAGCAAGTCCGTACCTTCCGCCGCCTGCCCAGGTTCTCAGATGAACCTGGTCTTCAGTGGGAAGCTATGACGCGAGAGTTTTCAGTATTGGACGACATCGTTGATCGAAGCGCTGTGGCAGAAAACCTATTGCCTGCCGATATGCGGAGCCGCCTGATTCAGCTTTACCATACCTACGTTTCGGAATGGGAGGCTGTGGAATCCAAAATTGCGGCTGGACTCTTGAATAAATGCAGCGACCAGCAGATATCAGGCAGCTTGGTTGCCGCTCAACAGGGTTGAGGGAAAACGCTATGGCTACCAATATCCTTGACAACATTGACCTGCGGAAGTTGGGGGAATTCCTCGAACAGGCACGTAAAAAGTGCGGCATGACTCAAGCTGATGCAGCTAAAGTTATTGATGCTGCACGCACAACTATGGTTGCTATCGAGAAAGGAGATCGCCGTCTTAAAGCAACCGAATTGATTAAGCTCGCCCATGCCTATGGACGCTCGGTCAGCGACTTTGTTCGACCGCGCCCCGTGGTGCAACCTTTTGACGTGCAGTTCCGGGCTGCCTATCAACGCAGTGAGGAGGAAGAGGCACAAATTAAACCAGTCATTCTGCGATTGGAAGAGTTGTGCCAACATTACTTAGAACTTGAGGAAATAATGGAAGCACCACTCCCACAGATTTATCCTCAAGAGTATGAGGTGACTGGTATGCCGATCGAGGTGGCGGCGGAGAGTATTGCGATCGCAGAACGTCAGCGCCTTGGGCTTGGAGATGGTCCCATTCCTCTACTGCGAGACATTTTAGAACAGGGCGTGGGACTCCGCATCTTCTATCTGAAAATGCCATCTAAATATTCGGGACTATACAGCTACAATGACCAACTTGGTGGGTGTATAGCAATTAATTCTGAACATTTTGAAGAGCGACGGCGTTGGTCGTTAGCTCATGAATATCTTCACTTTCTTACCCATCGACGCAAACCGACAATTGACTATGAAGAGCAGTACCGAAGGAAACCAGAGAGCGAACGACTAGGTGACACCTTTCCCGGCTATTTTCTGATGCCAACAAGTGGCTTGCTTAAGCGGTTCAACGATATGTACCAGACGCATGGTAAGTTCACTCCTACTAATTTATTTACTTTGGCGCATTACTACGGTGTATCCATACAAGCACTCGTCAATCGGTTAGAAACAATGAAGCTTCTACCATCTGGAACGTGGGAACAGTTGCGCGACCGTGGGTTGAAAGTGAGAAAAGTACAGCAGGAACTTGGCTTAGAAGAAATTCCGCAACGCACTGATATGGTTCCAATTCACTACCAACACCTTGCAATTGAGGCACTAGATCAGGGTCTCATTACTGAAGGGCGCTTTGCGGATTTCCTCAGCGTTAACCGCTTGGAGGCCCGCCGCATTGCAAATGTGTTGCGGGAGCATTCAAGCGGAATGACAGAGGAAGCTGCTCATTTCGACTTGCGCCAACCGCAGGAATAAAGGGAAGTGAGGTCAAATTATGCACATTGCTCACTCCCATGTTATTCTCGATGCCTGCTGTATTCTCAACTTTTGCACTTCGGGTCAATTGCTAGCAATCTTGAAGTCTATTCCTGCTCAAGTTGCAGTCACCCAAGTTGTGCAAAAAGACGAGTTAAAGACACTCCAACGCCTTGAAAATGAAGAAAACGAGGGTGCAATTCAATTCGAGGCTGCCATTGCACAAGGTCTACTTATAGTTGTAGACTTTGATTCAGAAGAGGAGGCAGAATCGTTTGTGAACTACGCCACTGTTCTAGATGATGGTGAGTCCGCAACCGATGCGATCGCTGTTCACCGAGGATGGGCGATCGCAACCGACGATAAGAAAGCAATCTCGTTTATTAAACGCGAGGCCTCGCACCTTCAAATTTTATCAACATCAGAGATAATCAAGCATTGGTCAGAGGAAGTAGGTGTTGATTCGTCAGCACTACGTGAAGCGCTAAAAGCAATTCGGGTCAAGGGGCGGTATTTACCGCCTAAAAACCATCCTCTGCGAAGTTGGTGGGAAGCTGCTTCAACCGATGTCGATAGACGAGACGTACCATAGTTTCTTACAAACTTCAGGGGGCGACAACGAGAAAGTAACTCTCGCCAGTTCGATAAGGGTATCTTTAGTTAAATTTTTGAACCCTGTTCCTGAAAATTTATATTTCCAGCGATTCAGCGCCCTAAACCACTAGCACTATCTGGTTCCGCTCGCTCCCAATCCCTACCCCTCGCCTCTATCCGATCTAGCTCCTCTGCCACCACTGCCCAAAAATCAATATCTTCAGAGGAAATACCCTGAGCTAAAACCAAAGTTTCTCCGCGAACTTTGATTAACTCCCCTCGGACAGAAACAGTCAGAGAAGACACCGAAACCCCCTCCGACTCTCTCACTATCAAATCGTACAAATCTCCTACCCGAACGCGAGTGTACTCATCAGTCTCTTGCACGCGATCGCGTGCATAATTGATTAAATACTCAAAAGCTCTTTGAGCCGTTGGTAGAATAGACTCAGCCATTTTTACCTGCTGAATATCCATTGTGGCTGCTGGCTGTACTGAATCAGCATTCAAATCGCCCCCTGGCGGGTTCAGAATTATCGGCTTTAAGTTACCCAAAACCTCTGAGTTTTCTTTAACAGTTGCACCCAAAACCTCTGCATCGCCATAAGATAAAGCGCTTTGCACTTCACCCTCTACTGTAATCCGCAGCACAATGTGGCTGTCTCGATCTGAAATCACCCTAATTGCTTCACCCGACTCTAAAAATGCTGTCCAATCTTCTATAACCTTGCATTTCCGCAGCTTCAACTGTTGATAGCCATCTAATAAAGCCCTAGATAGCAAATTCTCTAGCTCTAAGCGCTCTTCTTCTTCTAGCTTTACTACCTCTTCTGTAAACTGTTCTCGGACTCCCTCTTCACTTTCATTCTGGTCTTTCAAAAGAGCCAAATTGCTTAAAGCAAGAGGTACGATTAGTTCGCTAGAATCAGAGCGATCGCTCTTTAAATCTTGCGCCTGTATTTCAGTATCTAAAGTCCCCGCTTCTGTCGATCGCGAATCAGCTTCATCCCCCTCTCCTTCACCAACCAATGTCCCAACTTGATTGTCACCATCCACTTGTGACAGCCAAACCAGCAAATTTTGTTTTGGTTGCCCATCTTGCCTCTTTAAGGAGGATAAGCCTTTAAGTTCAAGAACTCGGCGTTCCCAATCTTTGCTTAATTCGATGAAATTGGCGGCATTAGTTTTTACCAGACTGATTTGAGCATAGGCATATTTCTCACCTGCCAAAGACAGGGCAAAATCAATAGCAGCGAGGCAGCCGTGATAGAAATCTTGAGTCTCGCCGATGCAGACACAATCTTTTATAGCCGGTTCGCAATCGATTTCTCTTCCAATTTGTCTGAGTTGAGAAATGGATTTAACAGGCAACCTAGAAATGGATAGCTTACAGTCGCCTGCTGCTGAACTCGAACTTAGAGATTGTTGGGGTGAGTCATCTTCATTGATAAAAGTTGCTATTTTAGCTTCTAAAAGGCTAAGTGTTTGTACCCCGCCTTCTTCATCTATTAACTTAACTGCCCCATCCAATCCCGCCAGCAATCCCTGATAAAAATCTTGGGTTTCTCCAGCTATTGCTCGGTCAGTTGCTATCTTCTCAAAAAAAGCTAACCCTATTTGTTTCAGCCTCAAAATATACTCAGGAGAAAATCTCTGCATCGTCCCTAAAAACATAAGCCTGCCGCCACTTAAAAGTACGTCTATCTTTTAGCAATCAACCTATCATGCACTCTTGTCATTCTCAGTACACCCTCAGTTGTAAATAACTTTAGTTCTCAAGGCACAGAACATTAAAGCCGTACTTGTTGTATCAAAAAGTAGTCGAACAAACGCCTATTGCTATAGCTAGCTGGAATTAGAACAAACAACCACCAATCGGACGATAGTTTTTGCATCTGAATCGCGTTTGAATAGTCCGCCAGAGTAATTTTGCCAATGACTTTTGAGGTGGGAAATTAGGAAGGACGGCGGATTGAGTTTACCGCCTTTAGCTTTTAGCTTAAATCAGTAACTTTTACTGTTAATCGGAGAACGCCGTTCCCATGCAATTTAACCATCAACAGAGTTCTCGACAGCCTATACCCGCAGATCCCCTGCGGCATAGCAGGAGGCACATACTAGCGTCCATCCTATTGCTACTAGATAGCGATCGCGCCCTTGCCGATTGGTCTCTTCCCCAACTACCTCACGTATCAGGATTTACCTACAAAGGAAATCGCTTTCTCGTAGCTACGATTAAAGAGGTTGAGCAGATAGTTTGGGGATGGATCGAGAATAATTTATGGGCAGTAAGCAATACTGACGAAGATATTAACTTGCTGCTTCAGCACTTGCAAATTTCCCCATCTCTAATTGAAGCACTCAATGGACAAGCTACTCTCAATTATCTTCGGACTGTTCATCCTAGAAAATTCTCCAAGCTTTTATCTCCTGCCATAGCCAATCCCACGCAATTCGTACAAGCTTTATTTGAGAACCGTAGCCGACCGGGATTGGTTAAACGCGCCATTTGTGAGTCTGCCCAGTTCTCGCCTCTAGCTTGGACAGAAGTGGAACGGGCTGGATATCTCATTTACTGCATTGTTAATCAACCAGAGGTTCTTCCTGGCTCCATCAAACTAACAATCAAGTATCCTTATCCCTACAATCCCATCAAAAAGCGAGCTTAGGATTCTTTACAGAACTGGCAGAAAATTAGGCTCTTAAGTGGATAATTCTCGCCCTCCTGAAGGATTCGACGGTGAGTTGAGCCAAACTGCGCTCACCGTCGAAGTCTTAGCCGAATGGGGTGGGTTTGCGGCGCGGTTAAATTCTATGACTCTTGCCAATTGCTAAACCTGGGGAAAAATAAAAAAATCCCTAATGCGCCTTAAAAAATATCACCTTGATATGAGAGTATAACTATAAGTTTTTCTACAAGACGGTCAGAGGATAGGGTTTATGCAAAAAGTGCAGATATCCCCAGACTTCAACAAGAGTGCAAATATGCTTACAGTTTTAACCGCCACATCCTCTTGCACGCAGGATGGAACTATGGCGGCACGCTACAGGAGCACAAGTTATGACAAAGATCATCTCGCTATTCAACCAAGCCGGCGGTGTGGGGAAAACCACAATCACGCTCAATCTTGGCTACCAATTATCTAAGCGCGGTCGCAAAGTTCTGCTCATCGATATCGATCCTCAAGGTTCCCTGACGCTCTTCATGGGCGTTGACTCTCAGAACTTGGATAAAACTGTGTTTGATGCCATTGTCAATGAAGAGCCTCTGCCCATCCACACGGGTATTCACGGCATGGATTTGGCTCCTACAAACATCAACCTTAGCGCCGCTGAAATTCAATTGGTTAACATGGATTTTCGGGAAATTCGCCTCAAAGATGCGATCGCCCCCATTCAAGACAACTACGAATTTATCCTCATAGATTGCCCTCCCAGTTTAGGCTTGCTCAGCTACATCAGCCTGATCGCCGCTACTCACGTCTTAGTCCCCGTTGAGACTCACTACAAAGCCTTTGAGGGCACCAACCTGTTGTTACAAACAGTAGCCAGAATCAAGAAGAAGGGGAACCGTTCTTTACAGGTAGCTGGTTTTGTTCCCTCGCGCTACGCGGCTGCCAACTCTCAGGACAAGCGGACTCTCAAAGCCATAAACGAGCAGTTTTCGACCGTCGCCCCCGTTTACACTCCCATTCCCCGCATAACTGCGTTCGCGGATGCTTCGGAGAAACAAGTCCCGCTTGCTGTTTACGAACCTAAAAATCCCGTTGTCAAAATATTAGACCAATTAGCAGCCAAGATGGAGAAACTCAATGTCAAGTAAGAATGACCAACCCTATAAAGGTAAGGCAAATTTGAGCGTTTTATTTGGAGATGATGAAGTGGTAGAACCAACAGAGAGACTTCTATCGATTGAATCGATCCAGATTGCCTCCTCTCAACCCCGGCGATACTTTGACTCCCAAGCAATGCAGGCTTTGGTTGAGTCAGTAAAAACTGACGGAATTCTCCAACCTTTATTAGTTCGTCCCTTGGGAGAGGAAAAATACGAGCTAGTCGCAGGCGAAAGGCGGTATCGGGCAGCTAGAGAACTAGGATTAACAGAAGTCCCTGTTATCGTTCGGGATTTGACAGAACAACAAGCTTTGCGCGTCGCCTTAGTTGAGAACCTCCAGCGGGAAGACCTCAACCCAGTTGAAGAAACAGAGGGGATTTTGCAACTGCTCTCCCATCACCTTGAATACGATCGAGAAGAGGTGATACACCTGCTCTACCGGATGCAAAATGACGTGCAGAGGATGAATGATAACGTTATCATTCATCCTGAAATGCAAATAGTTACCAAGGTTTTTAGCGAATTGGGGCGGATGTCATGGGAGTCTTTCGTCAGCAACAGACTAGGATTGCTGAAGCTGCCAGCAGACATTCAAGAAGCCCTGCGCCGGGGTCAGATCGAGTACACTAAGGCGCGAGCGATCGCCAAAGTTAAAGATGAGCCAGCCAGAACGTTGCTTCTGGAATCTGCGATCGCGGAAGGTCTATCTTTAACTCAAATTAAAGAACGCATCGCAGATTTAAAGACAGATACTTCGGTAGAAAAACCCGAAGAAAATCTGAAAACCCAAATTAAGGGAGCTTTAACAAAAGCGAACAAGTCAAAAGTTTGGAACGATCCAAAGAAGCAGAAACGCCTCCAAAAAATTCTCACAGAGCTAGAATCCCTCTTAGCAGATTAGGAAAAATTTAGCGCTGCCGCATTCCAGCTAGTCGCTACAACCCGAGTTGAGAGAAAAAGTTCAGCCCAAAAAAGTGATAATTCTATTCAAAGGCAGAAGCGCTTGACACTTATTCTGAATTAAAGCTCCGCATTCTAGCTTCTGCCTTAAATCAGAAATTAGCTTGGCAGCAGTGAAGGAAAAATCAGCTTTTAGGTAGAGCTAGCTCAAGCTTAGTAGTTGATAGATTAACACTTAGAACTGAACCCGAAAAATACCGACTCCAACCAAGTCTTGCGAAGGTTGATAAATATGGTACAAACTAACACTCTCTCAAACCGCAGCCAACTTTCACTGCCAGCAAACTATCAAACCCTGTCCGGCTATTTTTTGACCAATTTTCAAAAGTCGCTCAACGCTTTTGCCCGTGCCTGGAACAAGTATCAGCCAAATGATTCGCTCTCAAACGACAGAAAACAAGACTTATATTGGCTGGAATCAATACTGCAAGAGTACAAGACTTCCATCCACAATACTTCAACCAGCAGTCAAGCGTTTTGGAAAGGTTACACCGATGGAAAAGAAAGCAGGAGAACAATTTCTGACTTCGACTCGCCAAGCGTCGCACAAACCTTACTCAAAGTAATCGCGAATCCTAAAGCCACTCAAATCTACGAGTTGGGGATTCAAGTAGGATGGCGGTACGTTCGCCTCAAAGACTACTTGCTACGAATCAGAAAGCAGCGAAAATTGGAAGAATCGAAGCAGGTTCAAGATTATCGACAATTTTTAAGTTTTATCCGTCAAAAGGCTGATTTAGAAGATATGGACTCATTCGTAAGTTTTGGATGGAGGGGTGAAAGGAAGTCAGGACAATGAGAGATAAACCCAGTAGAATCCTGGCCGTTGACGATGCAGCAGACAACTTATTTATTATGCAGGCAATCCTCTCAGAAGAAGGCTACTGCGTCACCACAAGATCCAGCGGACTTGAGGCTTTAGCTCAAGTTAAGGAGTCACCGCCAGATTTACTCCTGTTGGATGTAATGATGCCAGAAGTAGATGGTTACGAAGTGACTTACAGAATTCGCTCAAATCCTCAACTTCCCTTTATCCCCATCCTGTTAATTGCGGCTGACAACTCAACGACTATCGCAGATGGGCTAGACTTGGGTGCTGATGATTTCGTTTGCAAGCCTATTCAAGTAAATGAGTTACTGGCTCGCGTCCGCAGCCTCCTCCGACTCAAACACAGCATAGATGCGATGCTGGAAATGACAAAGGCACGAGAGGATTTTGTGGCTCGTCTTACCCACGACTTGCGGATTCCCCTTGTCGGCGCTGATAGAATGCTGACCCTACTCCAACGAGGGAAATTCGGCGAACTACCTCAAAAAGCGATAGAGGCGATCGCTACCATCGGTAACAGTAACCAAAATTTGCTTTTGTTAGTCAATACTTTACTGGAAGTTCACCGATTTGAATCTGGTTGCAAGAGCCTCGCGATCGCCCCCTTTGACCTGAAAAAACTGGTCAAAGAGGTCGTCAAGGAACTGGAGGCTGTGGCTATCGACAAAGGACTTGTTCTAACTTTCGACGAGCCTGACTCCCAACCGCTGCGGATTGAGGGCGATCGCCTGGAACTCCGCCGAGTCATCACCAACTTAGTCGGAAATGCCATTAAATTCACCGATTTTGGTTGTGTGAAAATCGTTGTCCGTTCAGATGTTAAGTCGGTAAGCATTAGTGTAGAAGACACCGGCCCCGGCATCAGAGCCTCAGAACAAGCCACGCTGTTTGAACGATTCCGCACCGGAAACCATGCTAGAGCAGGTTGCGGCTTGGGGCTGCATTTGTCCCACCGGATTGTAGAAGCCCATTCTGGCAGCATTGACGTGACATCAACGGTGGGTCAAGGCAGCACATTTACTGTACAGCTCCCCATCTCGCTCTAAAAGTCTTGTTTGGATACAAAAGAGCACATAGGTTCTACCTTGGACACACTCGTGTCGCTGAAGTACAATTGTCCTTTTTTTAAACAAACCAACCATGAATAAAATTAGTGTTGCCTTAATTGAAGACCATCACCTGACAAGGGCGGGAATCAAAGCAGCTTTAGAAGACTGCGAAGAACTTCAATTTATCGGAGAAGCAGCTAACGGCCTGCAAGGGATAACTTTACTGGAGAAAACCCGGCCTGATGTAGCGATCGTTGATATCGGACTGCCAGGGTTGATAGATGGGATTGAACTGACAAAAAGGTTCAAAGAATACATACAAACTGCCCAAACTCAAAGCGTCGATAACCAACCGAAAGTATTGATTTTGACGATGCAGGATAATGAGGAATCAGTGCTGGCAGCTTTTGCAGCGGGAGCCGACTCTTACTGCATGAAAGATGTCAGTTTTGAAAAGTTAGTGGAAGCTGTTGTTGAGACAAATGCTGGTGAAAACTGGATCGATTCTTCAATTGCCAGAATCGTTTTGGCTCGCATGAATAACCCTTTTAAGGAAGCTGTTAACTCAGCAACCATTTCCACTGTGTCAATCAATGGAGTCGAGCCAGAATACAGTCATTTGTTAATGGCGAACCCTTTAACAGAACGCGAAAAAGAGGTTATAGAGTTGATTGTTGAAGGTTGTAGCAATGAGGAAATTTGCAAGCAGCTATACATTTCCCTCGGTACTGTGAAAACTCATGTGCGTAACATCCTTAATAAGCTGTCTTGCGACGATCGCACTCAAGCGGCTGTCAGAGCTCTTCGCGCTGGTTTAGTTGACTAAATCCGCTTCAAGAGCAACCGCTTGGTGGATAATACAACAGAGACGTTCCAGCAATCTAAGCTATTTAAGCCAGGGTCGCGATTAGAGGAGATGCAGTGCCAGTTAATGCCGACAAACCACACTTGTGGAAACCCGATATTGCCCTGTCGGTAGACTTCTATAACAATTGGTTCATGCAGTTTGCTCCAAAAGCCTACCGCGACACTCGCATTGCTACAACTCAACAAGTTGAATCCGCCTTAGCTGAGACAGCCAATCTGACCAACATCACGTCTGCCCTGCTGCAACAGCATCCAGAGGTTTTGCCCATTTTACGCATGGCGGCAGCGCCGCCAATTGCGCGAGATCGCCTGATCGGTTTAGCAGGAGTGTCGCCCAACCTAGTCAAAAATATGGAAGAGAAACAGCGAATTCCGCCCCGGGCAGACATTGCAACTCTGGATGCTGAACTCACAAAAATTAGTCAAATTATTGCACGACTGCTCGACAAAGATATTTTTCCTTGGCTAGAAAGCCGACAGCAGCCAACTGATAGTGAAGTTCAAAGAGCAGCAACAATTGTAGCCGATCGCCTTTGCGGTGCTATTTCTGACCCGATCGTTCGCAACGCTCAAGAACGAAGGCAGCTTACTATGATCAGACAATGGCTGGAACAGCGTGGTTATTCCTATGTTAGAGGAGGAGCCGGATTAAGTTTTGAGACAATGCAACCGGGGACTTTCTCGTTTCGGCTCAATATCCCGGTACTTTTACAGTCCGGCACCAAACAAATTAATATCCCTATTGATGTTGCGCTCGTGCCAATTGATTCTAGCCCTGGTGAATTCCCGTTACTGATTGAAGCGAAATCTGCCGGTGACTATACCAATCCCAATAAGCGACGCAAGGAAGAAGCTATTAAAATGACTCAATTGAGGAGCAATTACGGCAATAACGTGCGTTTTATTTTGTTTCTTTGCGGTTACTTTGACAGTGGCTATTTGGGTTACGAAGCGGCCGAAGGAATTGACTGGGTTTGGGAACATCGGATTGATGATTTAGCGCTATTTGAAATATGAATGTAACTGCAACAATTGAATTGACACGAATGTTGCGGCAATCGCAACTGGATGGAGCTAGAACTCAAGCTCAGCGAAATAAGCTAGGTCAGTTTGCTACACCTCCAACACTGGCAGCAGATATTCTCAAATATGCTTCAATGCTGTTGCCGTCAGACATTAAAATTCGTTTTCTCGACCCAGCTTTTGGCACAGGTTCTTTTTATTCGGCATTATTGCAGCAATTTGGGCGATCGCAAATTGTTAAAGCAGTTGGCTATGAAATTGACCCCCATTACGGAAACGAAGCGATTAAGCTTTGGAGTGACACTTCGCTACATCTGAATATCGCTGACTTTACCCAAGCGACACCCCCTAACTCTGATGAAGCAAAAGCTAACTTAGTAATTTGCAATCCCCCCTATGTCCGGCACCATCATTTGAACCGAGTTGAAAAGCTGCGGCTGCAACAGCTAGCACAGCAAACAGCGGGAGTTAAACTCAGTCAGTTGGCTAGTCTTTACTGCCATTTTTTGTGCATTGCGGATGCGAGTATGGCTGTTGATGGATTAGCGGGGTGGCTGATTCCCAGTGGATTTATGGATGTGAATTACGGACGGCAAATTAAGGATTACTTGCTAAATCGCGTTACCCTACTACGAATTCACTGTTTCGATGCTGCTGACGCGCAGTTTGAAGATGCACTCTGTACGTCAGCAGTGGTTTGGTTTAAGAAAGCTTTGCCACCTGCTAACCATGCTGTTGAGTTTACCTATGGAGGGAGTTTGACAGCATCTAAAATGTCGCTGATCGTGTCGGTGGAGTCGCTACGCAGTGCAGCTAAGTGGACTAAGTTTGGACTGATGTCTGGTAGCGTGAATTCTCAAGAACAGCCGTTGAAACTTAAGGACTTATTTACTATTAAACGGGGGCTGGCGACGGGAGCGAACGATTTTTTTGTGTTAACACTAGAGCAAGTTTCTGCTTACAAATTGCCCTTTGAATTTCTCAAGCCAGTTTTGCCCAGTCCCCGGTTGTTATCAGTTGATGAGATTGAGGGCGATCGCTTGGGAAATCCGATTCTAGATCGTCGGTTATTCTTACTATCGTGCGATTTGCCCCCTGATGAGGTGAAAGCTAAGTATCCGTCGCTGTGGGAATATTTGGAGATGGGAGTAGAGCAGGAAATTTGCGATCGCTACCTGTGCAAGCATCGCTCACCCTGGTATTCTCAGGAAAAGCGTCCTCCTTCGCCGTTCCTCTGTACTTATATGGGCCGTCAGGATACTGGTAGAGGTAGACCTTTTCGATTTATTCTGAATCATTCAATGGCGACGGCTACCAATGTATATTTGATGTTGTATCCTAAACCTGCTCTTGCCAAAGTGCTTTTAGATCGACCAGAATTGCTTAAAGAGGTGTGGCAGGCGCTCGATCAAATTTCTGATGAGGCACTGATGGGTGAGGGGCGCGTGTATGGGGGTGGATTGCATAAGCTGGAACCGAGGGAATTGGGTAATAGTTTAGCTGCGAAGGTTGTTGAAGTTTTATCAAAGCAGTTGGTTGATTGACTGGAGTTGCGCTCAAAAACTAGAAGTGCGTTCGCGTAGTGTGCCGGAGGCATATCGCAGGCGTGCAAACACCTTCCCTGGTAGTTGCAGCTTTTTTGGGTATGATGTAGTCTTGTCTTCTCTATATCTGGGGCAGAATGGCCAAATTACCAGACCAAACTTTAAATAATATCTTTTACTTGCAGCGACGGTTAGTAGAACTAATTGATGAAGCCAAAGCCACTGAGTTTGATCTATTTGAACGGTTTGGTGAGAATGAGGCAACCCTACCAGAACTAGATCAGATGCAAAGCAGTGTTGAGAGACTGAGAATGCCTTACTCACAGACTATTAATGGGTAAGAGAGGATGTGGGCGATCGCTACCTGTGCAAACATTGTACTCCCTGGTACTCGCAGGAAAAGCATCCTCCTTCGCCGTTCCTCTCTACCTATATGGATCGTCAGGATACTGGTAGAGGTAGACCTTTTCGATTTATCCTGGATCACTCAAGGGCAACGGCTACCAATGTTTATTTGATGTTGTATCCTAAACCTGCTCTTGACAATATATTTTCGGATAAGCCAGAATTGCTCAAAGAGGTGTGACAGGCGCTCGATCAGATTTCTGATGAGGTGGTGATGGCTGAGGAGTGCGTATATGGGGGTGGACTGCATAAGCTGGAGCAGAGAGAACTGGGTAATACATCTTATGTAGAAATTCTTAAGATTTTACTAAGTTGGTAAGCTGTTTGGTTACATTCATATTTAATTCATACTTACTCTGCTGCGGACTCTTATGCACTCAAGGAGAAAAAATAATGGACATTTTGGGAATAGCCCATGAAATTAATTCCGAGCTTAGACATATTCGCTCTCAGTATCCCCATGTGTTAAGTGCGGAAGAAAGGTCGGATATTTTTGATAGTATCGAGACTTGTCTGATTAATGAACTTGCAGATGTGATTGAACTATCAGTACGCAATGGTCGCGACAAGCAAGAGTTATTGAAATGGAGTTACAATTTAAGCGATAAAAATTACCCAGAACGAATTGGTATAGATATCCAAACAATTCTTGCATCACTCAATAAGATTAAACAAGAAGCATACTTAGATTGTGTTGTAAAATGGTCGTCTCAATTTTTAGAGCTAGATCCCCCCTCCCAGGAAAAGCTTCTCTGTAACACTATTTGGGATAAAAATTATACAATCACTAACGATTTAGATAGAAGTTCAAAAAAACTTGGGTTACGAGATAAACATGAATCATTAGAGCAAAAAATAAATGACTCTAATATATGTATTGACTTAAGTATAATAGAGAATGAACTTTTGAAACTTGCTTCGGAAACAGAACTACTTGGTAGTATTTCAGCAAAGCAAATTACTAATGATCTACAAAAATGTTTTCTTAATAATTATATTCGAGGAGTAGAGTTTTCAATTTTAGAGAATCATAAAAAACTTATTATAATTCAATGGAAGTTTGAACTGAATTCAAGCAATAATTTAGTTCGATCCGGAGAACCTTTACCTTTAATAATAGAGCAATATCAAGAAAATAAAGAGTATTCCTGCCTGAAAATTCAGCTTAAATTTACCGAAAAATTTAAACGTACATCCGAGGAAGACCAACTATATATAAAAAATACAATTTTTGAAAAAAGCGATTCTCTTATTTTAAAAAAAAAAGAGGCTGGTTGAATTATTTAAAACGCATTATTAATTACCACTAAAGACTAGCTTTGATGTTAACTCAACTTATAGGTAGATAAAAATGAAAAGCATTGTTATTTCCACATCGATATCGATTACCGGAAATGATATAATTTATGTAGCTCAACAGGTTAAAAGGGATTTAAAAAGTCTAAGTAAAGCTTACCCAAATCTTCTTTCTTCAGATGAAGCCGATGATTTAGAAGATAACTTTATGACTCTTCTAATAAATAATGCTGTTTCTGATATAGGATTCAGCATATATGATCCAACTAACTCAAATCTTGTATATCACGAGTATCGATATAAAGTTCTTCTAGGTGGAGATGTCACATCTGTAACAAATGGAGGTCGTCAGGGAACGGGAGGAAAACCCGTAGAAGCAGTCTGGATTCCGAGTTCAGCAGTATTTACTTCTTGGGTTATTTGGTCAGATACTATGTCAAATTTGTCAAAAGAACAACAAAGAAGTATTGTGAGTAATACAAGATGGTCAATACCAGGAGAAAACTCCAGTTTTCAGCGTAGATACGAGGGAGAAAATTGGAGCAGCTTAGGGCTTTATGCTAGCGGTAATCTTGGAGTTGAAGTGCAAGTTTGGAAGTTTAAAAAAGCTTGAAAAATATCAATTTTAGTAACAAATTAAAATTAACAATTATGAGCCATTTACATTTATTTCTCTATCTACCGGAGCAAGTTTATCAGCTTTTAAAACTGCCTACATCTTCAGTAATTCAAACAACTTTGACTATTTCACCTAATCGATTAAGCCTGCCAACTTTAGTATCTGTAGAAAATATTATTCAAGAAATCAATGCTAAAGGATTTGAGTTAGCAAATAGCAATCAAATTTATAAAATATCCAGTTTGATTAATAATTATTTAGTTACAGAAAAAGCTAATTGGCAAGATCAATCTCTGGAGTTGAACGTTACACGAATATCACTGCAAGATAAGGAATTTTACGATGAAGTTAAAAAAGTTCGCGATTTGGCTACTACGATGGCAAAGGAGGTTACTTACTATGAAGATAAAAATGATAATGACAATGTAAAAAAAGCAAAAGATAATGCTAGGAAGGAGTTAGCAAAATCCGTAAAAAGTCAGCCGAAATGGTGGGATACTAGAACAGGAAAATTATTTATTTTTTTGGGCAAAACTGCTATTTCTACGATCTGGGGAAGGTGCATTGGCACTGCCTTTGATACTTTGATTGATAACATTAGGGAAAACTAAACTCTAGGTAAATTAGGATAAGGGGATCTAAAATGCCATCTTTATTTTGGATGATTTGCTGGGACTATGGCTTTTTTCCAATAACTAGCACAACAGAAAAAGCTATCATTCAATCGCTTCGTCAACACATTATAGGACAAAAAATAAGTGCCAGTGATATAGGAATGTACTTAGAAAAAATCACCGTAATAGTTGGAGGTGCAAAACAAAGCTTTTCTGCACATCTGGAAAGAATCGATCCACCTACCAATTTCACAGTTGACAACACCACTACTTTTCATGTCAGTTCAGAAAAAGATTTTAATAAATCTTCGTTAGCTCAAGGAGATATAATTATGGACCCTTTACCAACTTCCGAATTAGATGAACTTGTTACGTTTCAGATAACATTCAATCCTCAAAAGCTAGATTTTTATTACATGGAAATTTATAAATCGCTAGTTGGGATCGCTAAGGAAGAAATACTTCTAGAAGTGATAAGTTTGTTAACTCCATTTGAAAAAAAAGAGAAGTGGAGTCAGCAATATTATCAAACTGTATTACCTGCACTTCTGACTACTGCAAACAAAGCTCCTGTAATTGTTTTTGGTGGCGATCCTGGCACTGGAAAAACAGCACTAGCAACCAGTATGGGAGTGGCATTAGCGAAAAAGTTAGGTGAGAAAGTTCATTTTAAACACCTGGGGCTGATGATGCGAGGCATGGGATATCAGGGACGAGCTAGTAGCATGATTGTAAAACTATTTGAACAGGTTAAAAAAGAGTATATTAAACATAAAGAACCTATAATTCTTTTTTTTGACGAAGCTGAAGCTATGGTAGGCTCACGCGAACAAACTGATTCAAGTTCGGGAGCGCAAGAGAATTTAGCAATAGTCGATTCAATTATTATTGGTGTAGATAGTTTACGCAAAGGACTACAAGCACGAGTTGTCGCTTTGTTTGCTACAAATTTAACAGGACGGATTGATCCGGCATTATTGCGACGTAGCTACTATTATGAATTCAAGAGACCTGATGAAAAAGCCCGTCAAATATTATTGGAATCATCTTTACAAGGTATGGGATTCAATAAAGATGATATAGATAGGCTAGTAGAAGCTACACAACCCAAAATAATCAATGGTAAAGAAATAGGCTTTACACCTTCTGATATAGTTGAATTAATAATTAGTCGTGCATTAAATAAAGCAATACAAGCTAATCAGCCTGTCAGTGTGGAATCTTTGTTAAGCTTTTGCCAAGAGACAACCCCTACAGGTGCTTTTTTATAGCCTGCATACCGCTTCCTAGAAATACTAATTCAGCTATTTGTTAATTATGTAGCTGATAATTAGGTGGTTAAAATTTTTAATGTTTCTCTTCAATACTTAAACTTTCGTTTTTCTGGCGGTTCTATCCAGACGAGACAGAAACCATAGCTAGTGCGACGACCATCAAAAATTACACTAGAACCCTCAAGAGCTACATCCTGAGTGCAACTTTTATCGATCAGTTTCCCGCTATTCCACTTCATCAAATTCCGAGCCAACTTCCCCTCAGCGCTAGTCGCCCACCGCAAAGCCTCCGCCTGCTCCTGAGTCAAATGAACCGCCTCCCCCGGCGCAAACCCTCCTTGCGACCAAAGTAAACCCATCCATCCCATCAAAGCACCTATACCCAACGTCGTCAACAGTATACCCGCCGCCACCACCAAAGAACCCGCAGAAGTCGCCACCCTCCTCAATTCCGTCTGACGCACCAGAGAATTCACAGCCTCAGCAATTTGCCCCTCTTGCTTCTCAACCGCCACCCGCTCGTAACTCGCCAAAGTCTTATTAATCCGCCCCACCCACCGATTGAATGCTAACTCAAAATCCTCCGGTTTAGGACTCTCTTGAATCAATACTTCCAATCTACACTCTCATAAATCCGAGACACATCAGGATTAGAGCGATCCGTGTCTACCGCAAAAAACGGAAAATTCTTATCCAAGAAATACTGAATCAAAACCCTAGCAAATAAACTTTTACCAACCCCACCTTTCTCTCCATCAATCAGATGAATTTTAGTAGCAGACTTCTCAACCTTCTCTAAGTCGCACTCTTTGAAACCATTCAAGCTTTCATTCGCTGTACCCATACCTGAATCTCCCCCTTCATCAACCTGTTTAACCACAGAATCTGTTAGCTGAACTTGATACTTAGAGTTCCTACTTCTACTTGCCATATCTCAATCCTCTATTTCACGTATACTTCCTAACAAATCAACAATTGAATCCTAATCACGCGAATCCTGAATCATCAAAATCGTCTAATTCAAACAAGTCATCCGCAGTCAATTTGCTAGGGTCATGGTGAGAACACCTCAAACTAGCACCGTTCAGCCTAGACCTGTCCGCCTCCTCAATATCAGCAGGTAATTCTCGCGAAGATGGTATTGAAGAAATAGGCATTCCCCCTATATGAATAGGAGGATATTCAAGCCCGCCTCGCTCGCGCAAATAGAGAGCTTGCTTTTCCAGAACATAGACGGCATTTTTAAATAACCGCCCTAAAATAACTGGATCGATATCCCCTTTTTCCAAATATGCTAACGGCAGCCAGTAAGGGCGCAGAGCTTGGAGAATCATTTCTCTCGAAGGCAACAATAAGTTGCCTTTAATATAGGACATCAAAACTCCATCAGGAGTAGATTTAAAAGGCTGATAGCGCCACAAAAAATCAACCCTTTCTTTTTCCTTAGCCATGAGCCACTATCTCCTTTAAAGCAGAATCTTTTGACCCACAAACAGCATCTTCCCTTACCTGAGAATTGAACTGCTTTTTCAAACTTCCCTTGAAATACGAAAACATCCCATAGACATCATTGAGTCGATTTTCAAACCCTTTCTTTGCCAAAATAGGTGGCATAGCAACTTCCGCATTCCAAATAAGCGGGAAGCGATCGTAATGTTCGTTTAACTCCCTACGGAGATAATCAGCCGTCCCACCACAGAACACCAATTCATCGCAATCCAGCGGCAAATTCTCATCCAACCAACTCGTGAGACTCCGCACATATTCAGGCCGCGCCTCTTTAATTGCTGCTATCATCTGCTGTACTTCTTCCGCCCGCCCTTGCTTAGTCGTGCTGCGAGCCAACCGCATCAAAGAACCTGCCTTAAACTCAGATCCCGCTGCGGCGATCGCGGGAGTCAATCGCTCAGCAGTCTGCCCCGAAGTCCTAGCTACCACCCTCTCCACCATGCGGATGAAGCCCAAATCGCTCGTTTTTCCCGGCCTGACATCTCCCCGCTGAACAACCAGCAGGCTAGCATTGCGGTAGCCAATCATCGCGATCGCACACACCCGCTCTTTCAAAACAGAACCAACTTTCTTGTTGTGCATTAAGTAAATGCCACCCCCCTCTGGCTTGCAGTTAAACGCCAACAATTCCACGCTCATTGAGCCTGTAGGAGTTTGATAATCCGCTAAAGCTTCACGCAGCACCCGCTCGAACCGATTTCGGTCTTCATATTCCCCCGGTGGCAACAACACGGCGATCGCCGCCGTAAATTTTGCAGGCAAATTCAGCTTTTCCTTAATCGCCCACATCCCAGCCAGAGTTTTGTGCAGCGCCCTTTCGTACTTGAGTTCCGAAAGGCCAGCATTGGCGTGAAACCTCTCTTTCGCCAAATACCCCACTGCTCTGTAATCATTCCTAAAGGCAACCCAAGCCGTATTCTCAGGCTCAGCTAACCCCAACTGGTCTCTGGTATAAGCCAAAACTGATTCCTGCGGTACAGATACGACCTCCGGTTCCATGCACAGCAGTCGAATTTGATTCTTTGGCCCTGCGTAGAGAATTTTGGTAGCTGACCCCCCATAATCGTAGGCCGCGATCGCTTGAGGCCAGATAGTTTCGATAGTAGTTTCACTCATATTGCAAGTCTTCCTAATTGAAGTTTCAAGAGTGGTAAAAAAATAGCCCTGTACCTTTGGGCGTGCAGAAATAACTTTCACGCCAAGCCAAGCGTGCTACCTCACAAGAAGGCTGTAAAACAACAGCTATTGAGGGATTAAAACGCACTTACTACTTATTAACCCTCCTAAAACCTCCCCTCCCTCAGCCAGTTGTCTGAATCCCAGCACCTCTAAAAATCGGACTCACGGCTTAGGCTAAAACGAAGCTTTTGGTAGCAAGCTGTGTCAGAGGTGCGTCTAAGTCGCCCAGACAGGATGGTTGCTGAGCCTACTCGATATGCCTACCACTGGCTAGACCAACGCGCAGAGCGATCGCAATCGAAGGATAAAGTTCTAAGACTTACGCACTCCCGTGCCAAATTACCCTATTCTTGGCGCTTGTAAAGAAGCTGAAACCCTTGTGCTGGCGTTACAGTGCATAAGTCCTAAGCTTGTTACCCCAACACCAAATAGCCATGTCGAAATCCAAACGAATCAAAAGAATAGCCATATACCTAACACCAGAAGAACTTCAACTTGCTGGATCTTTGGCTAAAAATCTCCAATTGAGTATCAGCGGTTTATTCCGATACCACACTTTTAAACAACAACATCAACCTGCTTTGTGCCAAAAATTAGCTGAACTTAACCTCCGGCTTAAACCGATTGCCCTTGCTACAGAACAAGCATTATGGATGGGGGAAAAAATTACACAACCAGCCAACTTTAAGGATTTGATTGAGGAAACTTTAGCACTGCTTAAGCAAGTACAGCAACAGCAAATGAACGTCCCAGTTCTAATGAATTTAAGCGATATTGAGGGAAATTTAGAATGTTTTAGCGAAGATTATTAATAAAAAAATCCACAAATTATCACTTGTTTTACTACACAAGTTTTAAGCTTAGTAATGATTGGTAAGCAGAAAATCGGTAAAACTTTTACCCCATTGCTCAATTACCTCTTCTCCAAAGAAGGAGCTTTACTGATTGGAGGAAATATGGTAGGAGAAAATGCCCAGGAACTAGCTGCGGAGTTTCTCTTCTCCAAACAACTCAATCCTAGAGTTGAAAAACCAGTTTACCATGCCACCTTAAGCGTACCTTCTGGCGAGTATATCCCCGATGCCAAATGGCGGGCGATCGCTCTTGATTACCTAGAAGGAATGGGACTCGATCAAAACCTATTTGCCATTATCCGCCATACCGACCGCGAACACGACCACATTCATATTGCAGCCAGCCGCATCAAATTGGATGAAAAAGGAACTTGCGTATCCGATAGCTGGAACTATCTACGCAGCGAAAAATTGATTCAAAAATTGGAAGAAAAGTACGACTTGGCACCAGCTTCTCGCAGTTTTAATAAGGAACGTCGTTCTCCCACAACTGGCGAACACCGACGGTTAGCAAGAACCGGGGAAATCAGCACGCGGGAACAACTGCAAACAGCACTAGATCGAGCAACCACTGACAGTCCCGCGCTTGTTCTTTTGATTGACAGGCTCAGCGAACAAGGTATTAGTGTCAAAATAAAACCCACTCCAACTGGTGAATTAGGCATTAGCTACAAATTAGATAATATCGCTTTTAGCGGCACTCATTTAGGCAAAGTTTACACCTTTAAAGGACTTCAAAAATATAGAGGAGTTAGTTATTCTCCTGACATAGATTCGGAAGTTGTTGCACAATTTCCAACTTGGGTCTCTAACCAGATTTTACCAATAGTAAACTGTAAATCTGATGGAAACGGAAACACAGATAGTGACAGCACAGGCGATACTGGCATCAATAGCTTCGGTAACAATACTTTACCCCAAAACTGGAATATTAACCCAGATATTTACACCCAAGAAGAAGAAAACACCGCTAATATTTCCGATGTTGAAGAGAGTGCCACTGATTCTTCAAATGTTAAGTCAGAAGATGTATCCCTGGATGAACCATTAAATCAAGAGACAAACGAACCAGATTTAACTCTTCACTGGCAATCCGTGCGAGAAAGGCTGGTAGAAAATGCCTGCCTCCCCTCCGAATTGATAGACCTGTTACACGATAAAGGGTGGATAGATATAGATGGCCAAGCCCGTGCTGTGTTTACTCTCCGCACGCTTACCGGAGATTATATGGGAACCTGCACTTGGGAGTCTAATGGAACATTTTCCATTGGCAGTAATGCGGGAATATCACTTGCAACTGCTTGAAAAACTTGGCATTACCAGCATCCTCGACCTACTGCTTTACTTTCCCCGCGACTACATCAAGTATCGGCGAGTTAAAATAGCCGGTTTACAAATAGGAGATTCTGTCACAATTGTGGGCAAAATTAAGAAACACGAAATTATCAGTCCGCCTAAAAATCCTCGACTAACAATCCAAACACTTATCGTCAAGGATAAAACAGGTAACATAGCCTGTAAACGTTTCTTCAATCATACCTATTATCAATCTCAACAGTGGAGAAACGAGCAAAATTTGATGTACGTTAATGGAAGCATTGTTACTGTATCGGGGGTAGTTAAGGCAGACCGGTATTATGGAATGATATTAACTTCCCCTGAAATTCAACTAATTGATTTAGACCAAGTAAGGGATACGAAAAACTCAATTATCCCGATTTATCCATTAACAAAAGGAGTTAGCAACGAAATCGTTCAAGAAGCAGTATCCTCAGCTTTGGAAATGACTGAGCTACTAATTGACCCCCTACCGCAGCATCTCCGACGAAAATGTGGTTTGATGGAATTACAGGTAGCGATCGCAAATATCCACCAACCCCCAGACGAACCCCAACTAGAAGCTGCCCGCCGTCGCCTGGTATTTGATGAATTCTTCTATCTTCAGCTATCATTCCTCGTGCGCCGCCGTCAACTTTTAGCACGTTCAGCTATTACAAAAATAACCCCTACTAGCCCACTGGTAGAACAGTTTTACTCTCAACTTCCCTTCTCGCTTACCTTAGCTCAACGTCAGGTCATCAACGATATTCTCAACGACATGACTGCCAAAACCCCGATGAACCGATTGGTACAGGGGGATGTTGGTTCTGGTAAAACGGTTGTTGCAGTCGTTGCTATCCTCGTCGCTATTCAATCCGGCTACCAAGCGGCACTGATGGCCCCTACAGAAGTGTTAGCCGAACAGCATTATAGGAAGATTGCTACATGGTTTGAACCCCTTGGGGTTTCTGTTCAATTGCTGACGGGTTCTACGAAAACTGCCAAACGCAGAGAAATCCACGCCCAACTGGAAACGGGCGAACTTTCCCTGTTAGTGGGAACTCACGCACTGCTGCAAGAAAAAGTCAACTTCAATCAACTCGGTTTGGTGGTGATTGACGAACAGCATAGATTCGGAGTACAGCAGCGGCAGAATTTACTCAACAAGGGAAATAGACCTCATGTACTGACAATGACGGCGACTCCTATTCCACGTACCTTGTTCCCAATGCTACAGTCATTTTAATTGACCATGCCGATCGCTTTGGCTTAGCTCAACTGCACCAGTTAAGAGGTCGCGTCGGTCGGGGTTCGCACCGTTCCTATTGTTTGCTGCTAGATACCAGTAAAACAGCAGAAGCCAAGGCACGTCTTGAGGTGTTGGAAAAGTCTACTGATGGGTTCTTTATTTCGGAGATGGATTTGCGATTGCGTGGGCCGGGAGTTGTGATGGGCTATCGCCAATCGGGAATTTCAGAATTTGCTTTGGCGAATATACTGGATGATGAGGATTTGCTGAATTTAGCTCGTTGTATGGCAGTAGTAATTGTTAAGAGTGACCCGAATTTAGAAGCGTATCCATTGATGGTTGCAGAACTCAAAAGACTGGGGCTGACGAGTTGGAATTGCGCTCTCAATTAATAGATTTTAATAATAGTTGATGCAATTCAAATTACCTCCAATTCCACCTAAAATTTTCAGATATGCAGTCAATCATTCACAAATACAGTTGTACCGTTCAAGTCAGTGGCTCAATCGGCAAATTAGCAGCAATTTCGACTATAGTAATTTTCGCATTCTCAACAACCGTATTTCCCATCATCGTATCGTGCATTGCCTCAAACTTTGATTCGGCTTCAGCAATACGTTCATAGTGCAAAATTACATGATAATGTTTAGCGATCGCCAAACCTGCCTCAGTTCGCTCTACGGCATCCCAGTCTCGATTCTGACGTTCCTCAGCAATCTGGCGATAACGCTCGGCTAACTGCTCTAAGGCGATCGCAATTGTATGTTCCTTTGTTTGACCGTAGCAACGGATGTCCGCAGTGGGGCAGTCACTCAAATCTGTTGACATCTGGCACGTATACTGTCCATTAGTCTGAGGCTGCACGGTTAGCGAAATCGTTCCGGTAATCGAATCGGGATTCATCTGGTTCATATTTACTTCGCTCTTAACTCGCTCTGATGTTGTTATTGCTGATTATGCAGCAGTAGCTTGTAGCTAATTGTGTTTGTTGTCAAAGTCATCTCCTAATGTAATGAATTTGAAGAAATAGTTTGTCCAAATTGCACTCAACTTGGACAAACAGAATCAGTTTATTGTTCACTATTAGCTAGCACCATGACAACATCAGCATGGGCTAACACCACATCAGGATTGCTTTGCAGGGCTGCATCATACTTCATCGCAAAATCATTTCCCGATGCGTCAGGTGTGAGCAAAATCCGAACCTCAGTAATGAGAGTAGCGATCGCTTCTTTTGTAACAGGCTCATCGGCATGGATCAGATCCTCAATTTGCACAATCAATTGGGAGAGTTGATGCAACCAAGCAAATCGAGCGTCATTAATCGCCAGTTGTAGCAATTCCCCTCTGGAAACAGTTCCCCGCACTTGTTCGTAAGTGACGCGCTCAGCATTCAACAATATTTTGTGCAAGTCCAGCAATTTGATTCGTAACTCGCTCAAAAGTTGATGTCGATTAATCCGGTGTTGAAGTGTATTAAACATGAATCCGTCCCATCCTTCCATTTTGGTAATCTGCGATCGCTTGTATAATTTCAGCTTCGGTGTTCATCACAAACGGGCCGTAGCGCACCACAGGCTCATTCAACGGTACACCTGCAATTAGTAGGAAATCGAGGGGTTGTTGAGCATCAGCAGGATTGGTAATTACAACCTCATCCCCATCTGGTGCAAACATCACCATTTGCCCATCGTCACCGCGCTCCTGTTCGGTGCCAAACAAACCAGAACCATCCAGCAGATATGCAAAGGCATTGTATTCTTTCGGTACTCTTTGGACAACGGATGCGCCTGGTTGCAGCGTGAAGTGCAGATAAATAATCGGCGTGTTGGTTTCAATTACCGCCTTTGCCCCTAACGCTTCTCCGGCAATGACTCGTACTGTTACAGACCGATCTGAGCTTTGAACTACAGGGATTTGAGCCGCCTCTATTTCCTGATAGCGAGGCGCAATCATTTTGTCCCGTTGCGGTAGGTTAACCCAGAGTTGAATCCCATGTAGCCGTCCACCAGTGCGAGTAAACTCTGATTCCGGCATTTCTGAATGCACCACTCCTGCCCCGGCCGTCATCCACTGCACGTCGCCCGGATTTAACACTCCCTTATGTCCCTCAGAATCATTGTGTTCAAACCGTCCGTCCAATAGATAGCTAACGGTTTCAAAACCCCGATGGGGATGATCGGGTGCACCTTTTGCCTGACCAGGTTTCAGGTTAACCGGGCCCAATTCATCAAGGAGGAGAAAAGGGTCAAACTGTGAGAAGCTGCTTTTAGGGAAGGGACGGCGTACCAGGAACCCTTCTCCTTCTAAGGTTTCAACGCTATTGATGATTCCGGCAATGGTTCGGAGCGTTTGAGTTTGTACTGTCATACTATTGCCTCCTGGGAATCAGATCATTTATATGAATTATCTTATATCTGATTAATCATATATTAGCATAGTAGTATATAAGACTCACGAGTAGGGCTTGTATCACTCCTTAATTCGGTAAACCGTCTATGTCTCTCGCCCACGTTATTCTCGGTCTGCTTCAGCAACAGGAGCGGACTGGCTACGACCTCAAAACTCAGTGTTTTGACGATTGTATTGCCCACCTGTGGCCAGCAGATCAGGCACAGATTTATCGCACATTGGAAAAACTAGAGGCACAAGGTTGGATTACCTGCACGGTGGAAATTCAGCACGATCGCCCTAATCGCAAGGTTTACCAGATTACAGAAGCAGGTGAAGCGGCATTAAATCAATGGCTTGGGACTCATCAGCCTCTACCAATTCTGCGAGAACCCTTGGTAGTGCAACTCTACTTTGCTGCTCAGCTACCGAATCAGGCGATTATTCATTTGCTAGAGCAAGAGTTGGCAGCGCGGCATGAGAAACTAGCTGAATGCAAGGCGATCGCTCTTCTTTCCAAGGACGATTCCAAAGCATCTCGCGAGCAGAAAATGCAGGGGTTGGTACTGGAGTTGGTAACGCGACGAGAACAGACCTATCTAGATTGGCTCAATGAGGCAATAGAAACAGTCCGAAGCCAGCCCGAATAAGAAGCTCTACAATTATCAATGCTGTTTTTTGGGCGACTCTAACTTACAAACCTTATTCAGTTTGAGGAACATTTTGTCAAGTAAGAGTTGCGAAATTTAGTTTTACCCATATAAACAGCTTCCTTAACTTTCCATTGTTTCTGAGGTAGTAAGTCTTTAACATTTTGTAATTGAACTAAACCTCTATAATCACCTGTGATTTGAAAAATGACTCTAGCAATAACTTTACAACACGAGTCCGGGTATTTGACAACTTGCAACTCAGAAAACCGAATCACCGCCCAATTTCTCTCTAAGAAAAACTGATTGCGCTGACTATCTTTCCCCCTATCCACACAATGATGAGGCTTTCCTGTTCGCCCCTCATAAGGTTCATCAATCTCGATATCTATCGCTAAACCAATCGGTTGGTGAACTAGAATAAAATCAGCAGTGTAACGCAAAGATGTACCAGGTATAGAAAACTCACCCCCCATACAGAAGTCATAAAACCCATAAAAATAACGGCATAAGTAAACAAAAAACTGCTTTTCACTGACCCCTTGCTGTACTCCTCCCTTACCCTGACCTGCGGGCTGTTCAACAATCTCTTTCAACAATCTCAAAAACCGCTTAGATCGCTTCTGTAGCATAAAATTATATCTCTCAAATTCCTTGCCTTTTGACTGCAAGCGACGCAATTGATGACTTTCATATTTAACTAACTGTTGTTGATACTCAGCTAGTCGTTGCTTGTAACAATCGCGCACTTGAAAATCCACAAATCGCAGATAAGAAAAAGCCGCTACTGCACTAACTGACGCACACACCAGCGCTGACCAAAAAGCTATAGAACTCATGCCAAACAGCCAGTTAACCAACATTACCACCCCAACACTGGCTATCCAAAGCATAATTACCAAATAGTAACGGGAATTAGTGAAAACTGGCAGTCGCGGCGGAAAAGGCGGTTTTATTGTAGGACTAGCACTTTCTTCCCAAATAGGTATCGGGTTATCCGCGCAGAACTGACGAATTGAATCAGGGATAAGAATAACTGGATAAAAGCCTCTTATTTGGCTCATAGTTATGCTTTTTGTAGGCGATGTACAAGCTCAAATTATGTATATTTTCACTATTTAACTTACTAAATATGCGCGTCGTATCTCATCAGACCAAGGAATTATACACACCTCTACCTAATTTCCGATGTCATCGACTGATAAATGGGATAACGCCCAGATATTGGGGTGGAAATAATAATTTGGTACGCCACTACTTATGCCTACAAATCAGCCCAATAATACACAAAAAATCGCCACAGACCGTCTCAAATCGACGCGGGACAAACTGACTAGAAAAATCAAATTGGCATTGAAGACTGCAACACCAGAAGAAACTCTGGAAGTGTGGATGCTAATGAAACAGCAGGAACTCAAGAAAACGACTCCTGGGTTATCGGAACAGCAGATGGAAAGCGTAGTAAATTCGCTAATCCTAGAACTCGGCTATGACATCATCGCTACCTCCACTACCTTACCTGCTGTATCGCCTGAACCAGAAGTCCAGACAGATGAAAGCGAAGTGGATGACGCGGATGAGGATAACGATGCTGATTTCACTAATGACGATATTGAAGACGATGAAGATGACCTTTCAGAAGAATTACCAGACATATTTGAAGAAAAAATCCCCTCTCGCAAGCAGCGAGTTCCTGCTTTGAAAAAGGTTGAAACTTTAAGGGGTTCTAACCGAAATGGCAGGCATTCTTAAACTCCTAAACTTGAGACGAGGTTTTACACAAATATGTCCCTGCAAAAATATGAAGCTGATATCCTCATTCCCTACACTAATGCTCATTTAGTTGGAGGAGTGGATTTCAAATCTGACTCCCTAGAACTAATACCAGAGATGCAAAGTAAGGAAGTAGGGGATGAAGAAATTGAACCAGATGAACTCACGCCAGGAACCCTAGCCATACTCGCTCGAATTGAAACTTTTGATGAATATTTTCATTGTTGTGGAAGGTGGTAACTAATGTATTTAGCTAAAGATTTGTTAGCCAGATATTCGATTCAAGCAGTTGAACTCTGGAATCAATTGGAAACTGCTGAAACTCCCGAAGAAGAAGAGGTTATCCTCAAAGAAATTTGGGAAATTCAGACAGACCAGGAAACTGCTGCTGATACGCAAGCCGAACTAGCAGACCAACTAGATGCTGAAATATGTGCAGTCAAAGCACGCTTAAAGCACTTAGTAGAACTGCATAATCAGGCAATTGAACGACTGGAACGGTGGCGCAATAATCTGGATAAAACTCTGCTAGAATTTCACTTAAAGGGAGTAATTCCCACAGAGATTGTCGGCCATTCCCGTCACATTCGACTCAAGGAAAATCCGCCAAGTTGCGAAGTGTTAATCAATCCTTGCGATTTGCCAACAGAGTACCGGACAGAAAAGTTAGTTGTTACACCCAACAAACGCAAAATACTAGCAGATTGGAAACGAGGCATTCCCGTTGATGGTACTCGAATTGAGCGTAAACTCAGAGTTGAATACGGAATCGTGCCATCAAATCTGACCGCTGCCACTGAGATAATTTCTAATCGTACTACTGCCAACTCTCAGAAAACTCATTCTACCACACAGAAGACTGGAAGTAAAGAAAAAGCAATTCCTAAAAACACTGATACTTCTAATAAGAATGTGAAAGCACGAGTCGGTTAGCAGAAGGTTTTTAGAAAAAGGATTGAGCAGATTTCACTAACAGCAGATAGCTATTATATGGCTATCTGCTAACCCGTTTTTTGAATTAATTTATTATAACTTTCCATGAAAAGACACAATAACCACTCGTTTGACATTTCAACATTTGATAGAATTACTTACCGAGTTTATCGAGGTAAACTTATCATGTTGATTGAGGAAGGAGACAATCACCTTGATATATCTTTTCCCATTAAAGATGGGAGATTATTCGTAACCCTTGGTTCTATGCGAGCCACTGTCGCTGAAGCAATGACCGATTATTTGGAAATAGAAGCCTACGCCGATGAGCCACTTCTATTACTAAGTGGAGGTTTGAACAAAAATGATTTTAATTAACACCAGTTAGGGGGGCTATCGCCCAGATACACTATGATATTCTATTAAATAACACCGCTCAAATGAAATGGCTAACACCAAAAAATGTAGTCGTTGCTGCCAGTTTATCGGTAACGAGCGAAGAGCTAATTGAGTATACAATTCAACCTGAAGATGAAGAAACCATAGAGGAGAGATTTCAAAAACTTGGGCTGCTATTTGACCGAACTCGCTGGCAAGCTAAAAAACCTTATTTAGCTCTACTCTCGCCAGCTAAAGTTAAAAAACCAGTCGCTACTGAATCATCAACCTCTGCGAACGATTTAGACTTCATAGATGATGAAAAATGGGCAGAGTCAGATGAAGAAAATACTCTCTCTGAAACCGAAGAATCTAGCCATTTACAATCCGAACCTCAAGAAGAACCTTATATCTTCGATAAATGTACCGTCGAACTGCACTTGACATTTAAACCAAATGATGGTCATTCAGAGGGACGGATTGTAATCATTTCAGCAAGCAGTCACGGCGACTTTCCTGTTAGCCAAATGATAAGGGAGTCATCCTTGGGAGAATTACCGCCTCCTCTAAAAGAACTGCTGAAGGAACTTGTAGCAGATTTTCCCAATCGTCAGGTGCGGCGACAGATTGCTAATACTCGCAACCTAAAGAAAAGAACTACTAACCCAAATAAACCCAGAAGCGAAGCAAGTAGCACCATTACGCCTACAGAATCTAAAACTACTGGAACGCAACTGACATTATTTGGAATTTGAATAACTTACCTACTTTTGGGAGATAAAAAATGACTGCAAAAAAGAAAGTGCTAATTTCCTTTGAGGGACAACAGCATCCTGTTGATGAAGACATAGCAAATGATGATAATGAACTGCGTAAACTGCTAACAACTTACTACCCAGATTGCGCTAACGCCGACATTATTAGAAAGCCGGGAGAACTGATTACAGTAGCTAAACGCAATGGCTCTAAAGGAGTAAATTAACTATGAAAATAACTCCTTTAGAATCTCTCATCAATGCACCAGAAGAAGTCAATCCTGCACTATCTATGTGTCGAAAATTACAACGGTTAGAGCTTTCGGGAGAACTCGATAGTGCCACTATGAAAGAAATGGCTAAAGCTATTGAGTTAGCTATCTCCAAAGGGACAGACGATGTAAAAGCAGTTGAGCGAACTAAGGAACGATTGTTAAATAGTCGCTCTGTAGCTGGTGCAATTCCAATGGGGTTTTGATATGGCTGCAATTTGGAATGCTAAATCCGCTTTGCAAATATTACAGCAGTGCCAACCAATCACCGACTTTAAATCAGCAACCGATTATTTGTGGACTAAGCTGAACACTTATCAGCTACTCACTCTTTACCAGGAATTGTTTCCTTTGGAATGGGCAAAAAGCCAATCCGAACTCTACTCTGAAGATGAAAGTCACAGTCCGAAGGAGTTGGAGTTTATTTCGCTAGTTAGCGAACATCTGTTTCCCATTGACGACATAATTATAGAGGGTGCTTATGAAGAACGCCTCTATCAAATTCCTGTCTCACCCAAAGGAGTAGATTGGCAAGACCATGAAGAAGGAATTGACGCATTGCGAAGCGGATGGCAGAGATTACTCCCGCTTTCCCAGTCAGGTAGATGGTGGTTGGAATCCGTAGCAGGTGATGAAGGGGAATCGTGGTACGAATGCACGTTTGGATACAGCTTGAAAGACATTGCACATCCCGAAAAAACTAACTTCAAACTTCTTAAAAGATTAGCCCGTCGTGTTGCACCTCCTATCAGCGATTTGCCGACAGCATTAGCACTCCTTGACTTAGAAACGGGCATTATTTGGCTAGACCAAAGTGTTTGCTGTGAAAGTTACTGGAATCGTAATTTTGAAGTAAGACCCTGGACGATTCAAGAGATTAAATTCCTAGCAAGTGAATGGAAAAAAGCCACTCAGCTATTAGATAAAGCCTGCGAATTGATTGACTGGATTGAATCTGACCCTAACACCAATTTTTTGCACATCTTAGCATTATGGAATCTGACATTGCATCTGAAATAATTCGAGAGGTACTAGAAGTTGCCCCTCGAAAGTTGTCCGCTATTCAAGCCGAACTTCTCTTTATTGAGGGCGGTACTTACATTTTGCACTATCAATCTGCGGGCAGTTCTAAGTACAAATGTCTGTCTCCAGCAACTCTGCGAGCAGCTTTTGCCAATACACCGATTGATTCGGGTTGGATAAACCCAGAATCAGGGATAGTGCGTTGGGGAACTGGTAGCGTCGGGGAATGGACAATCAAATTTGTACCACCTCAGAAACACGAAATAGATTTGTTGGAATCAAAGCACTTAGTTCCTTTACCAGCAATGGTGTTTTTCGGGTTGAAATCTGATTACTGGGTTTGGGCGATTAAAGGCTCGAAGTTTGACCCAGAAGCAGAAGCTTTTCACGTTCCGCTGCCCAATGTTTATTTGCATTCGTATCAATCTTGCGGACGCATCTGCTGGGGAGATAATAAACCGCCTGTTGCTTCGCCCAATAATATTACAAAAGCTTGGGAAATGTTCATCTCTAGTCCTTTCAACGGACACTTGAGCGATGGCAAATCTAGGGCACAACCCAGTGATGTACGCGGACAACTCGAAAAAGCGGTTAAACGTTCATCTTACCCTGTTAAAGATTTAATTGCTACCCAGCAAACAATTGCCAAATTAGTTGCAGTAATAACTGATGATTGAACCACGAAAATTGAATCCTTACCAGCTAGAATTGGTCGATTATAAGATTGTCAAACTCGGAGACAATCTGCCGCCTCACTCTAGCAGTATGTTCGAGTACCTGATTGGCAGCAATGGTATCTTTGCTAAAGCAGTTAGACCGGGTTTAGAAGTGATAATTCCGGTGGAACTTTTTACCGCGTTAATCAGAGGATTAGAACCGATTGAGCCTTTGGTCCGATTAACTCCTGGACGAATACCTCTGGCACGGAGTTTGGGCAAGTCGGGGAAGAAGGTGCAATTTGCGATCGCAGATCCCGATATAGTTGAAGAAGCCAACATCAGCAGGCAGGCTTTCTGCGACAAGGAAATCGGACTGTCCAAGGCGCAGGCTCTAGCGTTGCGATACTCTATCGCTTGGGGGGTGGACGCGACGGCTTTCGTGCAGGAATTTGACCCCAAGCTGATTCGCTACGCCTACGACAAGCTGACTATCCTGGTGGGGTGCGTGGATACGGCAGCCGGGAGAGCGTCAATTAACCAGGTTCTTGAGTTAAACCAATTTTACAGCCGTTCTGAGATTCCCCGCGTGTGGTATTTGGATTGCGGAAATCATGCAGCAGCCGGACAAATTTTGCTGGGCAGTTCTTTGGAAACTGACCCGGAGTTCTATAATTTTGGGGGGCTGGGATGTGCTAGGCTGCCATCTCCGATGCTTCAGGCTCCTGACCTTTTGAAACCGAAACCTGAAGAGTTGACAAATAACCTATCTTGTGATGAGATGGCAGTGCTGAACTTGCAGGGCGAGAGCGTGAATGTTCGGGTGGCGGCTGAGGCGGCGGATTACCTGTATCGGATGAGTGCGGGTAATCTCAAACGATTTGCTACCTATTTCGATCTGGAGAGTGGGACGGCGCGATCAGTTTATATTACGCAGCAGTCTGTGCTGCTTCCGCTTTCTTGCGTTCGGTGATTTCTTGAAAGGCTGCTATTCCATAGGTAATGTTGCCTCTCTTATCATAAATTGGCGTTCCCCACGCTTCTATAGGAATAATGGTTCTTTCGTTTCCAGTTTGCTAAAAGTCAAAAGTTTATGCCAAAAGCCCACTTCGTTTCCCAACCTTAACGATATATACTGCGGATCAAAGCGATCGCAATCTAGGAGAAGATGGCACAATTTTTGATTGCGCTCCAAGGCGTTAGCGAGAATAATATTTCCCCACGGGGAAATACCAGTACCCTGAAGGTTGAGCTAATGTTAGGAGGGGTGCAATGCATTGCGCCTCTACCAACACCCAAACGCTGGCAAACACATCATGAAGGCTGATGAAGTTCTGAAGCGATACGCCGCCGGGAGACGAGATTTCAGTGGAGAAAATCTCAGAGGTCAATCCTTCAAAGGAAAAGACCTATCCGGGGTCAACTTCAGTGAAGCCGACATCCGAGGAGCAAACTTTACCAATGCCAAGCTAAGGAATGCCAACTTCAGGGAGGCTAAGGCTGGACTACAGCGCCGTTGGACAATTAGCCTAGCGATACTTCCGTTGATTCTATCCTTACTCTCAGGATTTACCTCTGGGATGCTTGGCATTGTGTCAGCAATATTTCTCAACCCTGGACTCACTAAAGAATTCGCAACTATAACTAGAATGTCTGCTTCTAACGAAGCAGCTATAATAGCGTCAATTATTGTGGTTTCAGCGATAGTAGCCTCATTCCTCGTCATATCTCAGCGCTATCAATTTGTAAAAGCTCTGTGGCTTATAGGCGTAGCTGTTATCGCCACTTCTATTTCGAGTGTTTTTGGCTCCCAAGCTATATATGTAACTATTTCAGCGTTTTTGGTTATCTCTTTAACCCTTCTTACTTCATTAGAGGGAGCTACTTCTGTATGTATACTTGTACTTTTGTTTGGAAATAGATATGGTGCAATTTCGTTTATAGTGCCAGCTCTGAGTATATCCTTACCTTTAGCAGGCTTTGGAACTATCGGTCTTACTGTAGCTTCAAAATATCCCGTAACAGCGACTTGGGTTATACTTATCACTTGCCTCTTAACTATGGCTGTGAGCATAGGTTCAGTGGTTTTTTACATATCTATAGCTTTGCGAGCTATAGCTGGTGATGATGGGTTGCTCTGGCTTCGAGAATTTGCCCTTGTCATTGCTGCTACAGGCGGCACCAGTTTTCGCAATGCTGACTTAACCGATGCCGACTTCACCTCTGCCACGCTCAAAAGTACAGACTTCAGAAAGGCTAACCTTACCCGTACCCAATGGTACCAAGCCAAAAAGCTCGATCGCGTCCTCCCCGGAACCACTTATCTTCAGATTGCCAAAATACGGCAATTACTGATTACAGGACAGGGACAAGCTCAAAACTTCAACCGCCAAAACCTCCGAGGTATCAACTTACAAGGCGCTAACCTAGCCGATGCCAGCTTCATCTCAGCCGACTTAAGCTCAGCCAAATTGCAAGATGCTGACCTATCGAGAGCAAAATTAGTGCAAACCCAGCTAGACGAGGCAGACTTAAAAGGTGCTACTCTCACGGGAGCTTACATTGAAGACTGGGGCATTACAAGTCATACCAAGCTGCATGGAGTGAGGTGTGAGTATGTCTTTATGCGAGAGCCGACAAAAGAAGACCCCAATCCCCACCGCAAACCTGACAATTGGAACGAAACTTTTAAAGACGGTGACTTCGGCGACTTCATCAAACCCATTGTCGATACTCTCGATCTCTACCACAACCAAGACGTTGACCCCCGCGCCATTGCCATTTCCTTTAAGCAGTTAGCAGAGAACCACCCAGAAGCAGAGCTAGAAATCGTGGCAATGGAGAAACGGGGTGGAGATAAATTTCTGCTCAGGGTTGCAACCGCTCCAGATGCTAATCATTCTGAGCTGAATGCTGAATATTTTGCTACTTACAACGAAATTAAAGCCTTGGCAGAGCGAGAGATAAAAGCATTAATAGAAGAAAAAGATAGCCGAATTAGTAGCTTAGAAAATATGATAGCGACGGCACTACAACGCCCTAGCTTTTATGCAGAAACCTATCAACACCAAGGAGATATCATGACTGACAGCAGCAAAATCAATGTATCGGCTGGCGGCAGTGTTGGCGCAGTCGGTGGTGGCGATGTCAGCAACCAAGGGGTGATGAACCTCGGCACAATTAGCGGTAACGTAACGAATGCCATCAACCAGTTACCCGACTCCTCCAAACCCGATAAACCGGGAATCAAAGAACTACTCGTTCAACTGCAAGCGGCAATTAATGACCCAAACTTAGCCGACGATGACAAAACGCAAGTATTAGAACAGGTAAAAGTCCTGGCAGAAGCTGGACAAAACCCCAACAAGGAAACCGCACAAAAGCAGGCAAAACGGGCAATGGGGTTCTTAAAAGTCATTGCAGAAGGCTTACCCAGTGCTGCACAATTGGTGAAAACCTGTCAAGATATATTACCTGCGATCGCGCATTACTTCGGCTTGTAAGACGCTCAGCTTTGTAAATATCCCATAACAACACGTAGGGGCGAACGGCTGTTCGCCCCTACCAAACCCAAACGCTGGCAGACACTATCAGATTATCTAAAACATCCAATGAAGTTTCTATTGGCTTGGGATGTGGGCAGTGAAGCGATGTATCGATCATGGTTGGCTACCAGGGATAGGGGAGATAATCTTTGAGAAAATAACCAAACATCGGGGTGTCAGGATTTTCAATTCCCTGAACAATTGGATCGTAAATTCTTGCCATGCCATCAATAATATCCAAGGGAGTGTAGAACCCTTGCTTCGTTTGTATGGATGTCTTTTTCGGATAGGGATTTTCATCAGTAATCCAACCCGTGTCTACGCTGTTCATAAAAATATTGTCTTGGGTATAATCCATCGCCGACGTTCGAGTCATCATATTTAAAGCCGCTTTTGCCATATTGGTATGAGGATGGTATGCGGTTTTGCTATCTCGATTAAATTGTCCTTCCATCGCCGATACATTGATAATAAAGCGTCGCTCAAAGGGCGATCGCATCAGTAATGGCTTGAGTTGGCTATTGAGAATGAAGGGCGCGATCGCATTCACTAATTGCACTTCCAGCAGTTCGATTGGACTAATTTGATCGCCAACTCCACCAGCCTGGTATCCTCATCTTCAAACAGATCCGGACTAGCGATCGCATCAACCATTAGTCCCATTTCAACCGCCTCAAAAACACTTCCAACGGTCAACACTTGACCGAGTTTCAACCTGCTAACGCTTAGATAGTCCCGCCATACCTTTTCAACTCAAATATTAGGAGAAATCAACTCATGGTCGCCACAATTGCCACCCAAGAAGGACTCAAAATACCCGTTTTCGATGCCGCTTACACTGATGCCAAAGGGCGCAATGTAGGCAAGTTCTTCAATAACCCAGAAATCCTGCGCCACTCGATTCTGCAAGCAATGTTTCAACCAGAAGAACTGAACTCATTAATAATAGTTAAACTTGACAAATCCAATCCCGACCCTCACCAACTACGTGCCAGCATCCACGACCCAGAAGACGGAATTAAGCGACGCATGATCTTTCAATCTGGCAACAGCTATTACTTTGGTGACGAAACCCTAGCTAAAAAGATCGGAGACTTATTCGTAACAGAAAAAGATACCGCCTGTCGCTACGGTTCCCTTCTCGTCAGCACTTGTATGTCCGGCGTATCGGAATGCGACCATCTGCGAGTAAAAATTGTTGATTTCACCGACCCACAATATGCCAAATATCGCACAGGAGACTGTCACGGTGCCATCAGTTCCGAATTACTCAAAAGCATCGGCGGCGAGAGAAATCGAGCCAGCCAATTTCGTTTTGCTTGGCTACGCAGTTGGAATTCAGAAAATACAGAATCCACACCCCAAGTCAGCTTTCTAGCTAAAGGAACCCTCCGTCCCGATGACAATTTACTCGACTCATTAGCCGACTCAGAAGGTAACAAACCCCAATTCATTTTAGACCGTTCCAGCATCAAAGGAATTAATAAAAAACAACTCAAAGAACTCATTCCTTGTGGCGATTACGAATTACCCAAAGCCATCCTTGGCAATCGCAAAAACAGTCAAATTGGCATCACTCAAACAAGCTGGCAATCCACCGGAGTTTGGTTCGACGAAGCAGCCCAAAAACAAGACCTAGTACCAGCAGCTAAAGCCGAAGCTCAAAAATTGGCAGCGCTGCAACGCGACCCGATGAAATTGCGCCAAGCCATGATTGAAGATTACGACAAACGCGAAGCATATTTAGCGCGTTTGAACGAAAGAAAACTCAAAGAACAGCAGGAAAAACTATCAACAACAATTGACGACGAAATCAATGGTGATAGTGAACAAAGTACCGAGGATAAAAAGCGGGAAAGACAGGACATCCAGATGCTAAAAGCCGATAAATTCGGACTGATGATAGGCAGTCCCGAATTCACCAATATGGCAGAAAGATGGTTAGCATCCAAATGGCGAAATTTAGCAACCAGAGGTGCTTTATCCATGACCTCAGCAATGGCTTTACCCTGCGAAGATTTACCCAGAGGTACGGTTTGCGCTCACCATTTAAAAGAAGGAGAATGCGTTCAAGGTCGATTCCCCATTCTCAACAAAGATGGTCTGAGAATATACCAGAATATACACCCCCAAAATCTGGAAAATATTCCCGATGAAATCCGCACTGTGATGGCGAAAATTAAAGGTGTAATTTGGTTCAATCCCAAAGACTTAGAAAAGTTTCATCAAGGAGACTTTGACGGTGACGAACCCTTTGGCATCGAATCTCAAAAAATCCCTCACATTGCCCAACAAATCTTACCAGCCCAAGACGGGTTATTTGATTTCGGGGAAGTCGTACAAGCTGAGAAAGTTCCCTATACTAAAGCTAAGTATCGAGAAGACGACCCCGAAGTTAGAGAAGGTAAAGTTAAAGCAGGCGATCGCAAGTTTACCACCCTAGAACAAATCGGAGTTGCCAGTTCTCAAAATGAAGTCGGAATCGTCGCTTTAGCCATCGGTAAAGTAGCAGCAGCACTCCCCACCCCCGGCGAAGATGAAAAGCTATTTCTCAAGCAGCAGAAGCGATTTATTGCCGCTCTTAGCATCATGGAACAGTACGAAGTTGACTACCAGAAAAATTCGCTGCGGGGTAAAGATGCCAAAGAAGTGAAAGAGAACACAGGTCTAAATCCTGACACTTTACTAGAAAAAGTAGATGAATGGTGCGAAAAACACAAAAGCTGCACTTACTTTTTCCAGTACAAAGGAGATGACCAACTCTACAAACAATTTCCCATGCCCGCCGACTTCCCCAAATGCTTTTTCCTGATAAGGGCGGTAGATCGGTTATGCTAAAAGTCGATCGCGAATCGATTCGGTTGCCTGAAATTCAATTGCCTTCGATCGATTCACCTGAAGTATCTCAAAGTTCTGAGTTGGGGAAAACTGGGCGTAGTGCGATCGCACAAAATGATAGCACGCCCCAACCCCAAAAACTCCCACAAGAACGGGCTTCAAAACCAGAAACAGCATTTAACGGAAAACGCGATACCACTAACGCTAAAGCTGACAACTGGCGGCTTTCTCTGCAAGATACCCTCTTTAGCGTCGTTTCGGAAACCTACAAGCAACGGCGGTGCCCACAGACGGCGGCTATGCGATCGCACCTTCCTTCCGATAGTACCCAACACTTCAAGTTTGGCGACAACCAATGGACGGCTTACGTACAGCCGAATGGAGATTGCTTTGTCAGAAACGAGTCCAAGCGCACCGTGTTTAAAGCTAACGTTCACACCGGGGAGGTTCAAATTCCCCTGACAGAGCAAGCAGCGGCTCGTTTCCAAGAGATGATTGTAGAACGGGAAAAAGCTTTGTCTCAGTCCCGAACTACTTTTACGCCTGCGCCTGAATCGAAACCGAGGGAGTTGGAAATGGTTTAGTCGAGTGCAGGGGGTTGGGGAACTGGGGGCGATCGCAACGAAACTCAAAATGCTGCGATCGCTATCCTTTCTCATGCTAGAATCCAGAAGAGAATTTAAAACAAGATTTGTGCGTGGTTGACGATTTATTAGCAGCATAAATTCCTAAGAGTAATATCCTTTTAG
This sequence comes from Kamptonema formosum PCC 6407, assembly GCF_000332155.1. Lineage (GTDB taxonomy): Bacteria > Cyanobacteriota > Cyanobacteriia > Cyanobacteriales > Microcoleaceae > Kamptonema > Kamptonema formosum. The sequence continues at coordinate 55,953 of NZ_KB235908.1, forward strand.
GATTTCATCATCCCAGTAAGCGACCTTTCACAGAATTTGCTACAGCTTGATTAGAAACAAATATTTACCGTAATAGCGATCGCGTCTGGAGAATGAATATGAGCCAGCTTGATTTGTTCAATTTAGAAAATGGTACAGAAGTCAGTTCTATCTATTCTACAAAACTTTGTATTCTTAATTACCAAGCAAAACTATGAAATTCAAGCCCAATTACCCAGAAAAATCATCGAGTATTTTCATGGCAGATGTTTTTTACTTATTTTTATCTTTGGTAATAACACATTTTTTATTTTTTATAATGTTTAAGCCTAATTTAATGTTGTATTATTCTATATTATTTTTGCTAGGCACACTATTGCAAACACGAGTATTAATAGATCCATTTGAAAAGTCACCAATCATAAAAATCAGCTATAATATATTTCAGTTTAGTTTATTATGTTTTCCGTTTATTAACCTTTTCATTTCACTAAGACTAAGCGGGTGGCTCTTATACTTAATGGTGCCATTTTCTATGCTAGTCATGAAATTTTTTATATTATTTATAGCTATAGATTTAATAAAATTATTTCCCCTTTTAACTAATGTTAAAATAATGCCATTACTTCGGCTACTTCGGCGATTACAGTTATTTTTAGTTGGAGTGGCTGGTGGAAATATACCTGAATCTATGCTTGACATTGCCCGTTTAGATATTAACAATCATAATTTAAGTAGTGCATTAATTATTCTCACTGCATTGATTAATAAATGCCCGAATCTTAATGAGCCTGAAATAGAAGGAAAAGCAAGAAATATATTTTGTGATTTACTGTTCAGGACTGGTAGTTATGCTGAAGTTATTGAACAGAGTAGACAAGTTTTAGCCATAGCTTCCAAGTATAACGACCTAAAACTAAAAAGATCGGCATACAAAAACCTCGGAAATGCTAACGAAAAACTTGGTACGGAATATTATAGTCAGGCTAAAGAATTTTATGAAAATGCTCTTCAAATAGATATTTTGCTACAGAATAAGCTTGATCAGGCATCTGACTATAACAATTTAGGGAACATTTTAGAAAAGCTAAAAGATTTTGAAAATGCAGTTAATATGTACGAAAAAGCCCTACTAATTATTATAAATTTTGAAAACAAATCGGGGCAATGCACTATTTATACTAACTTAGGTGCGCTTCATCAATCAATAAATAATTTCAAACAAGCAATAAAATATCAAAATAAATGCCTGAAGTTGTCTCAAGAAATTAAAGATGAAGAATCTGAAACTAACGCTTGTCTTAATCTTGGTTACTGCTATTTTGCCATTAACGACTTTCAAACTGCATTAAACTTTTTTCAAGCTGCTTTACCCATTGCTCAGAAAATTAATGATCGTGAAAGAGAGGTTAAATCACTGAAGGGTTCAGCAGACTCTTATCTGGCTTTAAATTTTCCTGAAAAAGCAAAATTTTACTATCAGCAGATAATCCCACATCTTGAAATCATGGAATATGGCTTGGGTGTAAAGGAAAGACGTTCTCTTATCAAGCAATATCTAGATATTTATCAAAGTTTAGTAGATTCCTGTATTAAAACTGGTGACTTCAATGCAGCTTTTTTCTATGCTGAAACTTCCAGAAACAGATATTTAGTTGAGCGACTTGCCAAACATGATGCTCCTTTACCAGAAAACCTTCCCATAAATCTATCCAAACAAATAGAAACAGCTAAACTTTTGGAAAGAAATACTTTGCAGGCATATACTGATGGACTCAGTAAAAATTTAGAACAGGATCAGATTACTGAACTGAGTATTAAATGGTCTGAAGCTAAAAGAAGCTTAGAAAATTTATATAGCCAAGTTGTAGAAATCGATCCTGAATTTATCGCTAAAACCAAGGTTTACCCGATTTCTTTCACAGAAGTTCAATCATTACTACCACCAGCTACCGCTGTCCTTGAGTTTTTCTTTATAGAGAATAAATTGGTAACAATGGTGATACTACCTGGAGCAGAAGCACCTCTCATTCCCAAAGACCTTTGCCTGATAGTTAAACATATTTATTTAGAAAGCATTGCAAAAGCCTGGATATCAGATATTGCTGCCGAAGCTGCTTCTAAGAAAGATAGCGGCATTGAGGAAACGATTCAAGACTTACCAGCAAGAATCGACAGGATTTCTGAATTACTTAAATTCAATAACTTGCTCGACTATATCCCCCCTGAAATTAAGCATTTGGTAGTCGTCCCTCACAATTATTTACACCTGTTTCCAATTCATGCTTTGTGGATTGATGAGAGTCAACGCTTGATTGACCGTTTCTCAGTTGAGTACACCCCCAGCCTTTTAATCTGGAAAATTTGCCATAGTCGCCAGCGCAATCACTGGCGTTTTATTGGCATAGAAAACCCAACCCAAGATAAAGATTTAATCTTCGCTAAAGCAGAAACTTAAACGTTTAGAGGGTATCCCCTTCGAGAATCCTTATTACTGGGCAGCGTTTATCCTAACTGGGTGTTAAACATGAGTAGCAGCGATAGTATGATTAGCGATAGCGATTTTTTCATTTGCGAAGCCTTCAGCCAAATCTTGGCAAGTCCCCCTGCTGAACTAGCAGAAAAATTCGGTAGCGAAACACCTCTCGCCATTGCCAATTACTTACAAAATATACCGCCAGCCGAACAACTTGACTCAGCAGCAATGGCAAACTACATTACCGCATTTTGTCAGAAACCGGGAAATGAAAATCTTAACGAAAGGTTGGGAGAAATTTACGATTCCCTAGATGAAGATGGCATCGATAAGCTAGTCAAAAAAACAGGCGACCCCGACGATATAGCAACTGCTATCAGCCAAAATCCCAGACAGCGAATAAACGAATCTCGCGATATCTGTCAATCTTTGCAAAGCTGGGCAAATAACGTGCGGAATCAGACCAATCAACGAAATCAAAATGCAACAAACTCAAATTAGTACCACCGTTCAAGTTTTATCTCCCACGCTGCATCTATATCATTACGTGCTGCGAAATGGTATCAATGAATCTTTTGAAACTTTGGAAAAACGGCGAGAAACTTTCAGCCAGCAGTTGCAGCAATTCACCTCCCAATTAACCGTCACTTCTGGCAAAAAAGCACATGAAGTTGTCAAATTAATGCCACCCCATGAAGAACCAACTGATGCGGGCAATGTCCTTGATTTAAACAATGTTCCAGATGACTATAAACCTACCAATGGTGTCAATTACAACCTACTTTACTTAAATGATGGCACGATTAGCCGTCGTTTAGCTGTCAGCCGTTTAAATGATACCTATTTCCTGCGTTTTACCAGCTTTGTTTCCTCCAAATACGGCAATCAACATCTTGACAGATTTGGCGACTTCCCCCATATTACAACCTTGCCGATAGAAGTCGGACAAACAGTAATTCTAGCTGGAATTATACCCAAATCCGATTATTCAGATGCAGATATTTTACCCTTAGCTGTTAAATGTCTCACTTGCTACTACAAAACACCAATTGAGCCTGAAAAGCTGATTAAAAATGAGTTTATGGATAGCCCTTTTTGTATTTATAAACAACCGATTACGGTTAAAAAAGTTAATGAGTATGCAATTGAATCTATCCGGTTAAGTTGTATTTTTATCTATAAAGACGAACAAACCGAAAAAACAGCTAATGAAGTTTACCGGATTTTTCAAGACTTGCTCCTCAGCTATCACAAAATTAACTTTTTCTATTCGCAAAGCCTTGTTTTAAAAAAGAGACTTAGCCAACTTTATGAAGATATCGAGCGATTAACTGAGGAATATCATCAACAGAAATGGAGTACCGAATCCCTCAAAAAGCTACCGCAAGATTCTCTGGAATATTATAAAAAACTTTCTTTTCTGGAAGACCAAGCTAGAGCCATTAAAATTAATTTTAGCAACTATCAAGAACGCCTCAAACAAATCGAGCAGGATTTAGGGCAGAAAGCACCTAAATTTTTCACTGAATTTGAGAAAGATATCAACTTTTACACCGATCAAATTCAATCAAATATTGGCTTTTTAACTCCAGGCATCCAACTATTTGAAAAGCTAATGTTAAGCGTGCAAACCCAAGTTAGTATCGATGACGCAGCTCTTCAAAAACAACAGAATCAGCGACAAGCTAAATTAGGACAACTGCTGACTGGTTCTTGTGCAACAATTGCCATTGGTCAAATTCTTTACGAACCGATTAAAACTACCGTTTCCCAACGCATTGATCGAGGTCAAAATCAAATATCCCTATATAGTTTATGGTCGGGCGCAGGCTTAACTATTATTATGAGTATATTTTGTGGCTATGTGCTTAGTAAATTAGTATATCAATGGTTTACTAAGGAGAAGTTTTAAATAGTAAATTAGGAGCGCCTTTGACAGAAATAGCAGTTTCTCTTGAAGAATAAGCGCGCGCGAGTTGCATCCTCCACACAGAGGGTGCAACTTTTTGTAAGAAGAAACAACACCACAATTGTTACTGACGGCAATAAAAAGCTTTATATTTTAACCCTTCTATTTCCTCTTATTTCCTCTTATTTCCTAATATCTCCTACTTGTCCCTCAAAAATCCTAAATTTTCCTCCAATTTTTACAAAATTTAATTAAGTTAAATTAACTTTCGCTGCCTTTTAATAGATTTTTTGTATTCGGACACCTCTTAAATCCTCATAGTTATTGCAGTAGTCGCATAGCAAGCCATGTCAAATAGACGTTATAGGGGGGTAAAAATGAGCAAATCGCCCAAATCGTCCACTTATCAGAATTTGTGCCAAAGGCAACAACATATCTTCGCTTCAGCACAAGTAGCTAACGAATACCTCTCCTCTGGCTACCGCCAGCAAGCAAGGCGATCGCTTGCTCTTAAAATTGACCAAATGCCACAAAAACACTACACGCCCACTGAAATATCGCCTCCAACCAATACTACTGCCCCTGAACCGAATGCGATCGCCCTGCCGGACAATTGGGCGCAACCCGATTTCAAATTTGGGGATACGGTGAAAACCAACGACGAATCTTATATCGTTATGGGCCTAGTAATGGACACAGACTGGGACATTTGGAAATACCTGTGTCGCAGCCGTGATAACACAGAGCGATTCTTCTGGGAATACCAACTCAGAGTTGCTTAAACTTCCAGCACAAAATATTAAGCCTTTGTTGAGCGACGGCGATCGCAAAACTAGGAGCCGTCCTCAACAACAAACTACGATTGGCTGTAAACCAGACTCAGCAATGATGCAATTTACAGGCTTAAAACAAAAGCCACAAGCAATCCAGACAGCAGTATCCACCCTCGAATCAGCCATCTGGATGATAAAAACTGCTCTAGTAGCTTCTCACTAATGCAACTTGTGACCGAACAAAACATAAACCGAAAGAAACAGGCTCATCTCCAACAGAATTGCTGACAATTGAATCAATGAAAGCAATGGATGAATCACCGCTCAAACCTAATCCCTTACTGTTCAACTTAGCCTTAATAAACCATTTAGTTAACCCTAGAGAATTGATGTGCTTACAACTGCAACTCTCCCCAAAAACCAACTTTCCAAACCCAACGGAAAAACTGAAGTCGTCCGAGTCCGTCTAACCACCTTTGAAAAGGCAGATTTAGTAAAACGTGCCGCAGAAGCAGGTGAAAAAAGCCTGTCAGACTACTTGCGTAAACGCGCTTTTAGCCTTAACCCCACAGTCCCCCCTATCAATGAAGGAACTTGTGCCCAACTGCGAAAAATGAGCACGCACATTTGCCAAATGACCCGAGGTGTAGAGACAGCAGTAAAAGCAGGAAAGTTACCCAAAAAAAGCCTAGAAGTTCTGCAAGAATTCAGCCGAATGCTAGGCGAATATCACCAAGAACTAAGAGGGAAAATCAGAACAGAAGTTTTGAGCGAAACCCGCGAACAAACACCCAATCAAACAATCGCGCCACTAGCCAATAGTCATCTTTGACAATCTCAAGCCCTGCTGAAAGTTCAATATCGAACCTAACAATTGCATCAAATTTCCTCGTAGGAGGTGAGAAAAAATGGCAGCCAAACTCTCAACTAAGCCCAACTCCCAAAGACAATTTTCTGCCCCAAAACGTACTTGGTCTGTCCTAACAGCCACAGATCCCAAGCACGTCAAAAAACTAGAACACATTCAGGAAACCCTCGATGCTGCCATAGAAGCAATCCAAGAAGAAGGTGGCATTGAGGACTGGGAAGAGTTCAAAAACTTCGTTGAATCCTTCAACAAACGACCCGACAGAATCAATGAATCTGGCAAGCAGAAAGCTAGTGTCAGCATGGATTTAGTTACTGAAGGAAAAGAAGGTGAAGTGTCTGGCTTTGTTTTCTATTTAACTAAAGACCCCAGCCAGAGAACCAGCGGTGTCTATTTAGTAAAAAATCTGAAACAGGCTGACGTTGAAACCAAAGACAATAACAATTACTATACTCCATCCCAAATTATGGGCTTAATCGGGCTGGATGCCAGTGATGAATTAGAGGAGGACAGCATTTCCGAAGAATTTGATGAAGAACTTGATGATGAATTGGAGGATGACTTAACTGATTTAGAAGAAGATACAGACCTTCCCAGCCACAATACCTCAACTCGCAAATCATCCCAGTCTAAACAGCAGCAAGGAAAGCCAACAACTTCTCAAAAAACTGCCAGCAAAACGCCCCAAAAGGAGGAAGAAGATGATATTGACGAGTTACTATCCGATAGCGAGGATGCTTCTATTCCCAATGGTGTCTTGGGTAATATCGCTAAAAATCGCAGCCTTCAAAATAATAACCGACAAATCAAACAACAACTGTCTAAAAACTCCGAAGCCAAATATCCCTTCCTCGACACCCTTGAAACTGTTCTCAAAGAAACCGAACACCAAGGTGCAAGTGTCGCTGCTATGGGAAGCGAAATTAACGGATTAACCGTAAGTGGCTTAACCGTCCAAACTGCCTCTTTAATGGGGCTACTTGGAGCCAAGAGTATTGGGGAACTAATTGATTACATTGAACGAGCGAGGGAAAAAGAACAGGCAGAAAAAGTCGAACAAATTCTCGAACAAATTGACTCATTAAACACTCGCACCGACCGAGTTGCGACTCGTGCTAAACAAGCTGATGTCATTGCAGGTATCGAAGCCATAGATACACGCACTGAAAAACTTACTGAACGAGCTAAGCAGGTATTGGAACCACCTGCTGCAACTGAACCAGAGGAACTGGAAACAAGCCAGCCTCAGAGAATAGAACCCGACATTGAAGCCAAGACTGCCAAGGGAATTAAAATCAACAATTCCGAAGCCAAAGCAGAGCAAATTGGCAAAAAAATTGACGACCTAGAGAGCCAACTTAACCCAAACTCCCAGAAATCTAAGCCTCTCCATCTCGATAAAAATACCAGCATCAGCGAACAGTTAGACCAAATCCAAGACTATCTAGGCAACCTCTCAAAGAGATTGGATCGCCTGGAAAGCATCGTTGACAAACTGGAGCAGAAAATGACCATTCAGATGCCTGTTGAATCAGAATTTAATCCTAATTTAAAAGGATCAGAAATTCCTCAAAAAGTTCAGCCTACAACTAACAGTATCGACGCAGAGGAAGGCGAACCAGAGGATCTTCTTAGCAAAATGGTAGCTCAAACAAAAGTACAACAACAGCGAGAAACTGTGGCAGATTGCTTAGTCAATTATGCTTTTGCTACGGGGCAATCTCCCCAATCGGGTATTGCTTTTGATGGTGGCGGTAGCTTGAATGTAACTGCTGAAAACAACGAAGTTAAAGTTGTCGTAAAAGGCAGCGATAATACCGAAATTTTTTCGGGAACCAAGAATGGCGATCGCTGGAAATTTGAGCCGGATCGGGACAAGCTAACTCCCGAAGAAAGAGAAGCCATTTTCAAATTGCCTCAGTCGGAAGCAGAGTATAACAAGCTAGCAACTGCCCAAGCTTTAGTTGAAAAGTTTCAAGACACCTTCCCCAAACGCTTCAGCGGGGAAAAAGATCCAGTGTTTCCTTGGAGAGAATCGCGTCACGAAGACGGCACTCCAGGAGCAGTCAAATACGAATTTGAAATACTGGATCTGCCGGACGGGTCAAAACAACTAATCGGAACTGACCCCCGCCAAGGTGATGCACAAGTGTTCGATGCCGTTCTGGTCAAAGGAAAGCCACCAGACGTTCGACAGTGCCACATTACTGTTGAAGAAATGGAGGCTGTAGTCGGCTCCCCAGAGCCACAAAAAACCCAATCTAGAGATTCTCAAGCATCTAAAGACTACAACTATACCTCGCCAGAACGCAAAGAACAATCGCGAGAAAACAGCAACGAATTGCAAGCTTAAACCACTTTGAGGACAAATCCCATGCAAAACGATTACTTACACAACAACTACCGCTCTCATGGCGATCGCACCAGCGTTGCTAACCAAAGCATTATCCACAAACGCCGCAGCAATTTTAGCAAATTCATGCGTAAATTCAAACTCAATAACGCCGATTTAGCCTTCATTGCAATTTGCCTAATTGCAGCCATTTATCTAACTCTTGTCCAACCCTTATTTGTCAGCGTATTTAGCTGTGCATCTCTAGTGTTCTTCGGACTATGGCAAATTGCCCGCAGCATTCCCATCCTCGAAAAACTGCTAGGCAGCAAAATTCGCTTCTGGCATTTAGCCGTTGCTGTCATCACAGTAACAATGTTCCTGAATAACTTTCAAACCCCAGCCCAAGCCATTTTTCTAAGCGGTCTCCAAGCATTTATGACCAATCTCGCAACCGAAGCTGGAGCCGCCGGAGGCGGAACAGCCATTGACGAATCAACCATCGCTTTAATTTTCAATGCCATTCGAGGCGTATTTCTCTTATTAGTAGCCGCCGCAGCTTTATTCGCTTACAACCAAGCGCAGCAAGGCAACGATTGGCGGCCAATTGTCACCCAAATTGCCCTCGCCTTCGGCATTGTGATTGCCATAGACGTTGTTACCTTCTTATTCGTCGGCGACGGTAGCGGTACAACAGCTCGTTTTGCCCCCAACCTGCCACCGCTGGGAGTAATTACAACTTTGACCTTTTAGAACTAAAAAAAAGGGCGTTGCTGAATCAGGGTATGAATTCTACTTAGACAGAAACGCTCTCCTCGCAGAGATTAAGAGCTTGAAATATCGAGTGCATCAAATTTCATACTTCAATTCAGCAACGCCCAAAAAAGGAGTCACTAATGGCTTTACGAGATCCCGAAAAAGACTTTATCAGAGTCAATAAAATCCTGGGCAAACAAGCAAGTATCGGGTTCATCCCTGCCAATCAAATTCTACCTTGGTGCTTCTTAACCGCCATTGCCTACACCTTAACAATGGGTCTATTTAGCCTGGGATTGGGTTGGTTCTTCACTGTCTCGCTTTGGCTAATTGTAAGCTGGTGGCTCCTCACAGGAAATCAACCCCACCTCTTTACTGACAAATTCCGCAAGCCCCCCGGAGATGAATGGTGTAGCGGCGACAGCTTCTATATTTCTCCCATCTCTTCCCTGCGCCCTCCTAGCATCCAAGGCAAACCTTACGATTCGCAAATCCGCATCAAATTGAAACCCAAAATTGTACCCAATCAATATGGGGGAAGGAGCAAATTTATGCCTTTCCAAAATGAAATTAACCTCTGTTGTTTGGTGGAAATTGAAAAAGATGGCAGACAAGTGTCTGGGATGCTTCTCAATAACGGGACTAGCTACCAACTGGTATTTGGATTCCGCCTCCGAGGACTTCACAACCTACTATTCAGGAACGAAGTATCAGCATTTGCAGCTTCTCTTGAAGAAGGAATGAAAGACATCCCACCCAGTGAAAAAATCACTTTCTGCACCGGTTGTTACAGTAGCGATGCTGCTCGGCAAAAAGAATTAGAACAACTAGCTGACACCGCTGAACTCCAACCCGTATCTGTACTGCTCCGAAACGAACAGTACCGCCTCCGCCAACAAACTCATCAAGGTACCAGGCAGGTATGGGAGCAAATTGCTTTCTGTACTTGGACAGCCGATAACGAAGGCGAAACCATCTCCAGAGATTTCATTGGCAAAGCCATTGATGGAGTCAAAAAATTGTGCGATTCCATTGTGGAAACCATTGCAGGCAACACCCGAATTTACAGAGAGCAATTTTACACCAAGCTGCTCCTCAACTCTTTTGAACAAGGATTCCTCCGCTGGGAAATTCTCCTGAACACCAAAATGGGGCTAGAAATCAGTCCCATGAATTCCTCAGAACTTTGGGAGTGGCTGTGGCTGCGATTTAACAGCAGTAAACCACCGCAAATCCCTCAAATTGTTAAACTTGAAGAAACCCATTCTGGCTATCAACTCAGCGAAATTAAGACAACTGACAAACACATTTGTACAGTTTTAATTGAAGGAACGAATGGCGTATCCTCCTGCCCGGAACACCGCAAGACCAACAACCGCGTCTATCTCACCGGCAAGGGAAAAGAATGCGCTGTCCTGACAATGTATGACGCGCCCGCAGGCTGGATTAATACCCGCCAGCAATTGAAATGGATTTGGGAGGTGATGTCCTCAAGCTACGTCCGCGATACAGAAGCTTGGATAGAAATTAGCGCCGGAAATTCCCTCGTAATTAATGATAACTTAGCCCGACAAGCTAAAGGAGCAAAAGCCGCTAGTAGCAGAGCGATAACTAAAGGGCAAGGGCGCGATATTGGCGCTGAAATTAAACAGGAGGAATCTTTCGATGCCCAGCGCCGACTTTACCAAGGAGCCGTACCTCTAAATGCAGCCGTTGCCTTTTTAGTGTACAGAAACACAGCGGAAGAATTGAGTCAAGCCTGCAACGTACTCTCTAATAGTTTTGGAACTGCGAAAGTCATTCGCGAGCGGAACGTTGCCTGGGATATTTGGCTGCAATGCCTGCCGATTACTTGGAAATGGTTGCTGCATAGCGGTTCATTTTTGAGCGAACGCCGCCTCACCCTCGACACTGAAACTGCCGCTGGAATTCTGCCGCTAACAGTTCCCCGCGACTTGGATAAAAAAGGAGTTGAATTTATCACCCATCGAGGCGGAAAGCCAATTTTTATCGACTTGTTCTACAACCAAATTAGCCGCGCTTTAATTACTGGCGAATCAGGTTCAGGCAAGAGCGTTTTGGGTTGGCGTTTTACTCTTGAAGCCTTAGCTAATAACATCCCTGTGGTCGGGATGGACATCAGCAGCGGTGGTAACAGTACCTTCAAAACCGCCATCGAACTTTTGGGCGACCAAGGCGCATATTACGACATCAGCCAAGGGTCTAGCAATTTAGTAGAACCGCCCGATCTCCGCAAGTTCGATAAAGCTGAAAGAGAGCGAAGAATGGAATCTTGGAAAGAATTTATCCGCAAAGCTGTGGTGGCGATCGCCATGGGCAAAATTCACAATCCCCACCTAGCCCAGCGGGTCGATTCAATTATCCTGCGAATGCTCGATATGTACCTCAGAGATCCCGAAATCATCGCTCGCTACAACAAGGCATTTGAAAGAGGGTGGCGATCTCCCGAATGGCAGCAAATGCCAACTCTCCAAGATTTGCTGAGGTTTTGCAGCAAAGAAAGGCTCAATCTTAAGTCCTTTGAAGAACTAGACAGACTAGCCATCAATCAAATCCTCAGCCAAGGAAATGCTTTGCTAACATCCCGCTTGGGAAAAGCGATCGGTCAGCCCAGCACATTTTCCCCAGAGCCGGCTGTTAAATTCTTCGCCCTATCGGGACTTTCTAACGAACAAGATGCCTATTTAATGGCAATTAACGCCCATGCTGCTTGCATCCCCAACGCTCTTTCTCACCCCAAAAGCTTATTTATTGGAGATGAATTGAGCGTCCTACTCAAAAAAGATGGTTTTGCATCAGTTGTCGGCGAACTCTGCGCCACTGGTAGAAAAGATGGCATAGCTGTCTTGCTATTAAGCCAAGATTTTGATGCCATCTGCGAATGTTCCGCAGGAGCACAAATTCTGCAAAATATGGTCTACCGAATTACCGGCAGAATCACCAATTCTGGAGTAGCAGCCGCTCACAAATATTTAGGGTACGACCCGCAAATTATCAGTTCCAATGCCACAGAATCTTTTCTACCCAGAGCTGCTGACCTCTACTCCTGCTGGCTAATTGAGAAAGGAGGAAGATTTTGGCGATCGCGATTCTACCCCGGAGAGATGATGTTGGCATCAATTGCTAACAATCAAAATGAAAAAGAAGCCCGCGATCGCATCATGGCTCAATATCCTCCTACCCTCAAAGGCCAGCTTCAAGGGCTAAAGCATTTCACCCAAGAATACATTGCAGCGGTGAAAGAAGGAAAAGGCTTCGATCGCATTGGTCAAAATTTAGAAATTGCCACCATAGCTGCCAATGCTCAGCCAAAAGTAGCATCCGACGTTCACAGCAACAAGTCTCAAATTTTTGCAAAAATACCAAAATAATTCCCATGAAATATCAACTTCAATTAATGCAGCAACCTGCTACAAAACTAGCAGCATTTTCCCTGTTAGTCAGCGTGGAATTAATCGTTCAACTCAGGCCAAGTTTAGCTCAAACAACTCCTCCTTTCGTACCCGGTACACAAGAAGCAACTGTAAAAACTCCAGCCCAAAACATTTCCCTGCCAAGTACACAAGAAATGACCGTGAAACCTCCAACCCCAACTGCGGGAAGTTTCTTAGCACCCATTCAAGATGTTTTCAAACAAGTCAACGATTTTATCGGCGACATCCAAGGTTTCGTGCAAAACGAGCTATTTGGCTCCTTAAACGAACTCCTTTCCTCCTCTCTCGGAGCTATCCAAATTCCCGATCTGAGCCAAGTTAGCAGCCAAATTATTAAAGCTCCAACATCCCAGACGGAAGGAACAAAACTGTCAGATTTACTCGAAACTAAGTCGAGTAAATTAGACGGCAAAGGTTCATATAACATTATGTCTGACTTAGATGCTCAAGCTCAGCGCAGCGCCGCTATCGGCATAGCTGACGGAGCAACCCTCAGCAAAGAAGCTCAAGAAAACAGCTTCCAAGTGTTAGAAGCCACTCGCCAAGATACCGAACAAAACATCCAATTGGGCGAAGAATCGCAGAGCCTCGACGTTACTCAACAAATTCTCCAAAACCTCTCGCAACAGACCGCATTGAGCGCACAAGTCCAGATGCGAAATTTACAGGAAGCTCAGCAAGCTCGCACAGATCGAGCCATTAATAACGTGCTGCTATCGCAAGCTGCTAAGGAAATATCCGCGTTCAACACGGGAGAGCGCCGAGGCAGCACTGCGTCTGGAAACCAAGCCAGCTATCAGGCGGGAATGCTGATGCTCCCCGGCGGTGGCTATTTGGGAAAACCGAATGACAGCAGCACAACCCCGATTTCAACTAACAGATTTGTCGCTCCCAATTAATGCTTCAAGCAGTTAACTTAAATCCGCGATAATCTGCCTAGTTTGTGTACTGAATAACCGCCTTATCAAATACAAAATTGAAGTTTTTTCCGAGGTGAAAATGAAAGACTTTTTAGCACAAATTACACCACCGACGAGTGGTGCAGAAGGGTCATCCTTGGACATCGTTAGCGAGTCAATTAACCTGGCTAAGACTACCTCAGAATCTTGGGACAAAGTTTGGATTAGCACGATTGACCCGATCGCTTCTGGGCTGTGGGTTGGTCTAGTATCACTCGGCATCACCCTAGCAGCCGTCAGCATCCTGTTCTTAACTCTAAGCAGCGGGAAAGACATTATCGAAAAGCAGTCATGGTCAGAACTGGCAGCACTGTTCGTCTGGCCGCTCGTCATCATGCTGTTCCTCGGCGCTAACGGCAAATTGCTAGCCAATACCGTCATTTTTACCAGGAGCTTTGCTTACAGGCAAGTTCAGAGTGTCCTAGAAGCGCAACTAGGAGAAATGACATTTAGGGACGCGATCGCCAACGTCACTATCAGTAACATCGGCCGCCAACAACTCGAAAATCTCTACGGTGAATGCCGAAATAAAGTCGGAGAAGAACTCGTAACCTGCTGGAATTCCAAGCAAGAAGCGGCTCAGAAAATCGTTAGCGAAGCTGAAAGGCAAGCCGCCGGCTCAGCCCCTCTGCAAGCGCTGCGGGCTTTTGGTGAAACCCTCTGGAATAATAGCTTGCTCGGTGCTGCTCAAGATGCCACGACTTTTATAACTGACCCCGGTTCAGTGTTTCGAGAAAAAGCAATACCAATCGTCCGATTCATTCTTTATAGCATCCAGTGGGCGTTTGTCAACATTCTTGAAGCAGCCCTTTTACTAACAGCACTCTTTTCCCCAATCGCCATGGGGCTGTCGCTACTTCCCTTGCAGGGCAGGCCTATTTGGGCTTGGGCAACTGGATTTCTAAGCTTATTTGGTGTCCAACTTGGATACAACATCGTTGTCGGGCTAGCAGCCACCGTGCTAGTCAATTCTGGAGCCGAATTAGCCAGCGATGTCGCCTTCCTGTTTTTCATCAGCATTTTCGCACCCGGCTTAGCCCTATTAATCGCCGGCGGCGGCGGAATTGCCCTATACAACGGCATTGCTAGCAATGCTAAACAACTCGTCGATGTTTTGAGCAACGCCATAGGAGCAGCCGCTAATTTGGCGATGAACAAAGGATTTAAGTAATGTCACTAATTACCAAAAGATTTTATGAAGTTACAAAGATTTTCACAAACTGCATTGTTGCCAGAAGCTAAAAATCTACTGGCATTGTGCTTCCTCATCCTAACTGGAGTAAATATCCTCGCCCTAATTCTGCACCTCTTCGTCGCATACCGAATCAACTCGGTAGCTGCTATGAAGACAACGCAAGTCCAGCTAATCAACGGTCAAACTTACTACGTAGCGGAACGAGATCGGTTTTTTCGGTATCCCTCAGTCATCCAAAATTTTGTCAAAACTTGGGCAGAGCTAACCTTCAACTGGGACAATAAAATACCAGGAACTAACGATACTGATTCAGGGATTAAAGTCAATTCCAAACGAGTTCCTACCAGCACTTATTTTGCTTCGTTACTCCTAGAACCCAATTTTGGCAAAGCTTCCCTACCTGACATCGCTGAACTCGTCCCCAATAAAGTTTTTACGGGTCAATTGCGAGCAACTGTCATCATTTCTTTTTTATCCGAACCCAGAGAAGTCCGTCCCGGCGAATGGGAAATTGACATGATTGCCACCCGGCTGCTTGTAGATCGCACGTCAGGAATCGATCAAAGAATTCCTTTCAATCGCACTTTCCGAATCAAAGCAGTAGAAATCCAAACCCCACCGCTAGGTAGCCAAGCCTCAGCTTTTGAACAGAAAGTTTATGAGCTTCGCTCGGCCGGCTTAGAAATCAACAAAATTACCGAATTCAAACCCAAATAATCGGATAAAAACCCAAATAATAGGAGATAAAAACATGATTGAAAAAGAACTTCAAAATGGGCGCAAATTTGATGCAGAACCCGATGAAATTGAAGAATGTTCCTACAATACGCCACCTAGCAACACAACTAGCCACTCTTTTAATGGCAACAACTCCTCTAATGAAGCCAATAACTTTTCCCACAGTTTTAATGGCAACAACTCCTCTAATGAAGCCAATAACTTTTCCCACAGTTCTAACAGTTTTCAGGCAGCTAACGCTCCTAATGGCGCTGGCAGCAATGGTAAAAAGACGTTCGGCGAGCGCTCAGTCGAGCCGTTGAGCCGTGAGGAGGAAAGAGAATTAGCCGGACATGACGGAGAAGCCGATGAATTATTGACCTCTGAATACAGAATTAAACAGGACAACGAAGGAGCAGAAACTCATCCTGTTTCTGAGAAGCCCGAAGTTCGGACGTTTTCAGTATTAATGGGTACTGGCGCAGTTCTCGGCATCTTGGGATTCTTTTGGTTTGTGTTCTTTGCTCCTAAACCCGTCCGCCAACAGGCAAAAACAACGAACCCTAAACCTGCTCAAGTTTCTGAAGACGAGTCAGGAGAACTAAAAAGTCGGCTGGCATTTCAAGATCAACAGCGGACGTTAGAAGTTCAGCCTCCTGAACCTAAAAATCGACCGACCCCTGCTCCCAAACCGACACCTGCACCAAAACCAGCACCAGCCCCTAGAAGGTCTGAAACCCCAAGGTCGGTTCAAAACTTTAATCCGCCAAGGACAGTACAGACCATTCCTCAGCCACAGCCGCCTGCACCGCGCCCTTATCCTACGCCATTACCGCGCCCTGTCCCGCCGCCCGCACCGTTGGCACTTCGACCTGTGCCACCACCAGAAAAAGTAGACCCTTACGAGCGCTGGGCCCAATTAGCTTCTCTGGGGCAAAGCAGAGGTCAAGAAATTAAAGAGCTAAATGGTCAAGGTATTGCTGCCAGTTCCGCAACTTTTCCGAACGCGATCGCGCCGGGGATGACAGCGGCAAATTACCCTACCGTGCGGTCAGTAATGCCAGTACCGACACCGCCCCCTAGCACAGTAGCAATTGCACCAGTTCCATTGCCCCAACAGCAATCAGTGCCGCCGATTTCTCAAAACCCGCAGCCAGTGCTAGTCAGTTCGCCAAAAAGCCCACAATCGGCTGCACCAATGCAAGAGATACCAGCGATCGCCATTGGAGTTACTGACCCCGCTGCAAACGCCAATAGAATGACCCCTGGAGAGGCTGGAATCCTCAACCGCACGACCGCCGAAAACAGCACAACAATGAAAGAGATAGCCATCGGCTCATCCGCTAAAGCCATAGTAATCGTACCGATGATTTGGGACGAAGCAGGTCAAAGCCCGACAGCCGGAAGGTTTGCCGTCCAATTGACCGAGGACATAATGGCAACTGACGGGGCGATGGCCTTACCATCTGGCACCGTCTTAATCACTCAAGTAGAAAATGTCACGCGCGGAAATCGACTGGTTTCTCAAAGCGTAGTAGCGCTTGTTTACCCCGATGCTGCTGGCCGCATCCAACAAGTACCCATTCCACCCGGAAACTTAATTGTTCGCGGAACCGATAACCAACCTCTCATTGCTGACAGTTTATTTGACAGAGGTTCTGAAATAGCCAAGGCTGATATTTTAGTAGGAATTCTTGGCAGCTTGGGGCGGGTAGGAGAAATAATCAATCGACCAGCCCAAGAAACTTTCAGCCAGCAAAGCGGCTTTTTGGGCAGTACGGCTGTTAAAACCACAACCTCGCCTAAACCTAACATCCTAGCCGCCGCTTTAGAGGGATTCTTTACACCTACTGCCCAACGGCTGCGAGAAAGATCGGATCGCAACGCCCAAGAACTTTTAAAGCAAGGAAACGTAGCGATCGTACCAGAAGGAACTCAAGTTTCAGTATTTGTCAATGCCTTTGTCACAGTGCAGAGATAACGGAGGTAAAATAACCATGAACAAACTCACTAGAAAAATTCGTTTGGCTTTACTTTCTCCTGCCTTAATAATTGCCACTGTATTCAGTACAGTTAATATTGGGCAAGCTCAAACATCGGCGCTAAGAATTGTCGGAAGAGATGCAGCAATCAATACAACTACCAACCTTCAAGTATGGTCTGGTCGTTCCAGCGTTATTGACTTTAGCCAGACTGGTGAAGTCATTATTTACATCCGGTTAGCAGATCCTTCCAGGGCCGTCTTTAACACTGATGCTGAATTAAAAACTAACCAAGCTAGAACCATATTTGTCCAACCGATTCAACCCTTACAATTCCCTGGCGCTACAACAGCCAACATTACTAACCTGTTCGTTAAAACTCGCTCTCCAGAAGGAATTGAGCGCCTTTATACCTTTAATGTCGTTCACCAGAATGGGCAACCTACTAATAATGGCATTGCCATCTCTACGATAGTGCCTGGGCAGGAACCCAGCGTAACTTTAGCAGACAATAGAACGGCGGCGCTCAGTGACATCGAACGGGGATTAGACATTGCCATCCTTCGAGGTTACACGCCTCCCAATGACCCCGTTGTTTTCAAAGTTCGAGAATTCATCGCTCTAGCTCGAAATGGCACAGCTATTGCTAAAGCTGCTGAGAGAACTAATCTATCAATGTCAGTTGTTATTTCACTAGGGCAGCTAGGGTTGAGCCGCGAACCTTTGTATGAAATTCCAAAAACGCCATCTCAAAAGCTCCCCCTTTAACTCGAACTCCAGGAAATCAAACCCGTTTACTCAACCAAAAATTCTAACTTCGTATCGAGAACGTTAGCTGTCATCGGTAACGTCTTCATGTGTAGAAACTGGTAATGGCTGCCCCAGAGACAACAAAGTGCTTTGCGGTAACTTATTTTCTATCTGCCTTAACTTCGATAACTTTGGTCATAGGAGCAGACTACACCTTTCACGAGCAACAGTGAGATATTCACCTGAGATATCAATTCCAATCGATCTGCGTCCTAGTTGAAATGCAACCTGATTTGTTGTACCTGTGCCTGCAAACGGGTCGAGAACAATACCAGCTTGCGGACAGGTAGCCAGAATGGGAATTTTACATAAGTCTTCGGGATAGGGTGAAAAGTGAAGGGTACGCTTCTGGGTATCCTCCGGCAAGATATCCCAAACGTCACTGGGTTTACTACCATTTGGGTGATATTTGAGAAAATAAAAACCGCGTTCAATAAGTTCGCGCGCTCGCCCCGAAACCCTTGCTGAGTCAGAGTGTGTTGTTCGTTGCTGACCGCGAATAATCATACGAAAGTCAGAGATTTTACCGATGCGTACTTCCTCCAAGACGAACTCAAGAGCTTTCAGAGCATTTATACGTTCAGAATCACTAAGTGCTGTGGACAATTCAATTTGTCGGCGGTAGCGCACGCCAGAAACACCCGTTGCAGAGACTACAGAACCATTGACAACTTTTGCTTGTCCTGGTTTTGAGCGAATTGCATCAACATCATAAAAATATCTATCTGCTTTGACAAAATGGAAAACGTGTTCGTAAATATTTCGGAGTTTGTCTTTTGCATTGTCAGGGTTGCCTTTTACTTTATTCCAAATCACACTATTGCGGAGAATCCAATTCTGTTGATCTATCATTGCAAGTGCAACTCGCCAAGGGAGACCTACCATTGATTTCTGCTGGTAAGCATCTCCAATATTCAGCCAAAAAGAACCTGTTGGCTTAATAATGCGCTTTACTTCATCAAATATTTCTAGTAAATTCTTAACGTACTCTTGCCACTTATCTTCAAGCCCTATTCCCCCATTGATGTAAACTCTATGCCCCCAATAAGGGGGAGATGTTATTACACAATCAATGGAATTAGGAGGGAACTGTTTTAAAAGTGCATAAGTCTCACCTTGTAAAAACAAAGGCTCACGTTCCAATGAAATCAGGTAGTCTTTTACTCTACCTATGCTTCTCAGAATTTCGCTTTCCTCACTTATTGAAATATCGGATAGCTTCATTATTTTAACCCAATCCCTACTTGACCTCGATTTAAGGGCATTATTACCAGCGATATTGATGAGATTTGATAACCTGATTCAATCCAGTTTACACCTACACAGGTTCCTTCTGTTCTACCTGGTAGGTTATTTCTGCCTTGCTAGAATAGCAACTTGGTTATTTTACTCTAAGTTTGACCTCAGTTTCTACTTTCCTATCTCAAATTAATCGGTCATTCTTTAGGAACTATCTCATTGAAGCTATAGCTATAAAAGGGGTCCAGCCACTTAAAGGCTCCCGATGTTCTTGGCTTGCGTATGAACTCATTCGGTAATGTCCGATTAATTTTTGATTAACTTCCGCGCCTACCGTCGCGGAGCGGCTAAAAAAGTCAGCTACTGAAACCACTTTCCGCAGAGAGTGCTAATTGTGCTGACTGAACGCTCACCCGCCAATATCCCGTTCGCATTGGCGGCAGTCCGTGTGAGCGATCGCACTATAGCGTGAAAACACAACTTTTCGCTCTCCTGAAACAGAGCGAACTCCTCGTACAGTCGGTGTAATCCCCTGAACTAATTCTCAAATCAGGTGTATTTCTCCTCAGTTAATCATCCAAAAGGATGAAGTTAATTATCCGTTTTTTCAGCCAATGTAGCCATGCTGCACCATGTTGTCAACTGTTGCAATCTAAAAAAGGTTAGCAATGCTTACCTCGAAAATTTGATCGGGAGTTTTCTGTTAATATGACTATCCAAACTATCAACGATGTACTATTTCCCCCTTTCCTTTTTACCACTCTCTTTTGCTTAACCTCAGTATTCCTGCACAAACCTGAAGCAGCCCAAGAAGAACTCACAGACAATCAAACCCAAGTAAATGTGGCAACAGCCGCAACACTATCCGGTGATAACGATAGCGAGGTAAATGGAGCAACAATTGAAATTGACAAACCAGCCAGCACCCATCGCGCTAGCCATCAGAACACAGGCAAAAGAACACCAAACAAACCAGCAAAACCAATTGATTTTGCCTCAGCAAGCACAACCTCAGTTCCTGCCGTTAATACTTCACTGATTTCACTGAGGCAAGCTCGCAAAATTGCTAGCGCCATCAAAGCTGCTGCACCAGAACTGGGGTTCAAGCAAAAAGTTAACGGTTCTGATTCCTCTGTTGAATGGTTGCAGGCTCAAATCAAAAATCGGCTAGAAAATTATCCCCTAATTGTGATGCCTATCATCCTCAAGCTTGCTCCCAAAGCAGTGATTGCAGATACCCTACCATTTGCTACTTCCGAACTCGGTGAAAGTGCGCGTTCAGTGTCCTAACAGCGAACGAAAAGTTTTTCAACCAACCAGCGTACTCGTTACCCTCCGAAAATTATAACAATGCCCAAGCCTTACGAAGCCTTGGGCATTTCTTTTGACCAGAATGAGCGATTTTCCAATAAAACCCTAATTTTTTTATTAAGGAGGGACGAAACTAGCAAAACAACTTGCAAGGTAAATCAAAAAATAGTATAATCAAATTATTACAAGCGCCACTTCTATTTGAGGCTACTGTCATGGCGGCAATTAAACCTGTTACCTTCAGAGACATAATAGACGCGATCGCCACCTTGCCCATTATCAACTTTCCTGATAATTTAAGTCAGTTGAGTGGCAATAAAAGCTCATCTAAATGCAATAAAAGGCGCGGGCTGCGGCTGAGGAGGCACAGCGCTATAAAGCATCCCCTCAAGCAGTAACAGCTTTTCGACAGACTTGACAATACGTCCCTTTCGTCCAACAATAGGGGTGCTTTCATTTTGGAGGGCAAAGCCTGTGAAAGTTCAAGGTAACGGGCGTGCTAAGATTTTGACACCTGCTGAAATAACTCGGCTGTTTGACCGAGGGTTTCTTACAGCTAGGGATAGGCTTTTGTTTGCTGTGACTTTTTATTGTGCCTGTCGTATTTCTGAGGCGTTAGCTTTAACAACTCAGGATATTATTGGTGGTATAGTGACGCTGCGGAAAGCGACAACGAAGGGTAAGTCAGCAACGCGAACGCTGCCGCTACATCCGATGTTGGCTAAGTATTTAAAGGCTTACAATCCCGATGTGGGTTTTTTGTTTCCGGGGCGAGAGGGTACGAAGCCTTTGACGCGCTCTCAGGCAGATTTGATTTTTAAAGATGCTTGTAAGCGGGTAAGAATTAAGGGGGCTTCCACTCATTCGATGAGGCGGACGGCACTGACGAATTTGAGCAATGCTGGGGTGCCATTGCGGGTGATTATGGAGATATCAGGACATAAAAATTTGTCCTCTCTTCAGCGCTATTTGGAGGTGCAGCCCGAACAGCTCGTTAAGGCTATCGGCCTTTTGAAGTGAGACGATCGCTTTATGGTAGCTTGAACATTTGACCGCAGTCCCTACCCACAATCAAATATTATTTTTCCAATCCTGGCTAACATTTCATAGGTTTGAAAACCTAGGAGCAACTGATGGTAACTATTCACAGGTCAGGGCGTACAACAGCAGAACTCACCTGCGAGGGTGAAAAACCCCCAAATAGGTTGGGGTCAGATAACCTTGCCAGCGATAGCTGCGACAGTCAAGGGGGAACTTCTAACTCTGAACTTCCCGACACCCCCATTGAAACCGCAAGCACTAAGGATATGGGAACTGGAGTTACTCGGTTACTCAAGGCCAACCAGAACACAAACAGCTCTCCTCAATTCCAACAGCCACAGCCGGAAAACGATGCGAACAGTTCTGTCACTTTGCCTGAGCCAGAACTATTCTTTCAAGCCGTAGGATTAGTGCGTGGGCAATACCTCCCCAGTGCTGGGACTCCTGGACAGGGGATTCTGCTGCTAAATGACAATTTAATGACACCCACCAATTTATTAGCCTCTGCTGCCTACACGATAGATAAACATTCCGAACTGCTGGGGTCATCTCAAGTTTGGATTGTCTATCCACGCCCCATGCAAGAGTCTCCCAAACTCCACTTTGCCATCCGAGGAGTCAGAAATCCGCTCCCAGGGGAAGATGCAGAGGTTATTGAGCAAAGCGTAGATGGTTTTACAATCCGAGGAATAGTCTGTTACCACAAGGTCGATTCGGATGAGTTCGTTGTCAGAGTTTACCGAAATTTCCGACCCTGGCATGAACTGGATGGGACTAAATATAAACCTTACTCCTTCACCATTGCTGGAATGCTGCCCACCTCAAGTTCTGCCTATGGACAGTTTTGGAATTTGAAGGTCAAAAGAGTCTCTGACCAATTAGTTTTAGAAGAGGCTACGTTTGTTGCTCAAGTCTTGCCCCCGAAGGAGCCAAAGAAAAAACGCTCCAAGCATCGTCAAAAGCGTTAGTGTCTGAGCCTGTTTCCAAGCGTCTGACGTTTTGACACTCCCACCGCTAAAGGGGATGGGCTTCCGTTTGGGAAAAAATCTGCGATCGAGTACATCAGCCAGATTTTCGGCTACATCAGTGATATCAATGTCAGCCAGCTAGGTTATGCTAGTTAAATTAAATGCTAAGAGCCAGGTTTCATTAACAGGAGCCTGGCCGGACCAACGAAAAAACATACATAAACATTAGCATAGTTCCGAAGGAATTAGCACGCAAGGCGCATACGCTTGTCGGGTAGTTATGTAGCAATTGGTTCCGGCAACAGCATCCAGGAAAGGGCTCTAGCGTCATCAACATTAAGAGGAGTTCTATGCAGGGAAACGCATCCGGTACTAAACCCCCCGCTCGCTCGCCCGAATCCAATGACCTGCGCGACCATTGGGAAAATGATGTACTACCCAGACTGACACCAGAGATGGTGTATACAGACCCATCTCACCGCTTTCAGATTTCCAGCGATCGCTGGCGAGGGGGCAGCCCTTTCCGAGAGAGCAAGTCAGGTACTTCCTTCGCTGTCTGGCCATCTACACTGCGATTCTATGATTCCGGCATGGGATTTGCCGGAAATCCAATTTCCTATGTCCACAGCCTAAAAGTAGGGCGTTGGGAACACCCCAAAGGGAAAGATTGGGTGGAAGCTCTGCGGGCACTGTCTCACCTCGCGGGGGCCTTTGACAATTTCCCTACTCGCGAACCTTCAAGAGAGCAAATCGAGCGAGCACAAAAGTGGGAAGAGCGCCGGAGTATCTTTTCTGCTGTCTATATCACCTGCGCCCAGCATCTGTGGAGCGATTTAGGCTCTGATGCTCTAAACCATTTAATAGAAGAGCGGGGCTTTACGGAGTCGGAGTTGCGCGATTTGGGTGCGGGCTTGTATCCAACTCTCGAAATAGTACAGGGAGCGATAACCGAGCAGCAGTTCAACATTAGCTTAGCTGAGCAATGCGGGGTGTTAACTCGCAAATGGGAGGGATACGTTGTGTTTCCGTGGCACAACCCCTACGGCGAACCTTTGACGCTATACGGACATTGGCCTGCATCTAAAGGAGATATTCCCCTCAAGAAAAACCATGTCGGCTGGAAGAAAGAACACGACACCGCGCGCCGCGCATGGAATAAACTCTCGGAGGCTCAAAAAGTTGCACAGCCTTGGACTGATGCCCAAATTCCCAAAAAGTACGCCTGCTGGAATCCTAAAGATGAGTCGGGTTCCTGGCTAGCGACTAAAGAATCTCCTCTCTATTTTGATAAAGTTGTTAAAGCGAACCACCACGAAGCAGTGCTGGTCGAAGGTGTGACCGATGCAGCGATCGCTCAAGTTAAAGGAGACTCTCGTGTCATGGCTTGCGTAGCGGCAAGCTTGTCTGGAGAACAAGTCCAAACTCTCAAGCGGCATCGGGTGCAGCGGGTCAACGTTTGTCTCGATCCCGATAGTGCCGGAGAGAAGGGAATAATTAGCTGCATTAAGAGTTTACTTTCTGGAGGCATTGCTCCCTATGTAGCTCCGCTACTGCCTCTCGACGATCGCGGTGACGGGGACCCCGATCGGTTTATTATCTCTCGTGGCATTGAAGCGTGGAAGCAGCATACGAGTTTTGACAGTGCGACTCACGGCTTGCGGTGGATGGCTCGGTATATCGTTGCCGCTGGACGTAAGGGAGCAGAGGAATTATCCGATGCCGCGCGAGAGACAATTTGGCAGGAAGCAATCCGCTTTACTAATACTGTCGATCGGCAGTGGGAAGACGCGATCGCCACTTACTTTTGGTCAGAAATAAAGCTGGCTGTAGGGGCGGTGGAAATCCCAGAGGGGAAAGAATCCACTATTATAAAACGTGAATCGGTTAGAGAAACTGTCTCTCTCTTGCAGGGCAGCGATAGCGGCGACTCTCACCGCAGCAGCTCTGTTCATAGTAGCGGAGGCGATCGCGCCTTTAATCGTAGAAGTGACCGTGTCGGCGGTGGCGGGAGTGGTGGTGGGTTTAACGATAACTACGATGGCAATGGCTTTGAGTCCCGCAATGACTGGGAGGCTCCGATGACTTGTAACGGGGAAATAGGGAAGTGGTTTCGCGATCGAGAGGGTAATGAAAAATTTAGACCTCTTGCTGATTTTGATTTTATCATTACTGGGGAAATTGCGGCTCCAACAAGTTCTAATTTGGGTGGGGGGTATTCTCTTAAAATTAAGCGCTCTTTCGATCGGCGCGAAGTTGAAGTGGTGATTTTTTCCTTGGAAACAATTACGGTTAAAGAGTTTATTACTACTCTCCTGAGAAAAACAGGATTTCATTTGAATTGCCGTATGTCTCAGACTGATTTGGTGGCGCTTATTCACGCTCGCCTCGAAGAATATCACCGCAATCGGGCTGGGAGAGTTTATCGCTGCATTGATAGGTTCGGGCAGCAGTCGGACGGAACTTGGGTATTTGCTGACTGCCAATTTAAGGCAGACGGTACTCCGACTGATTCAAAAGAATCGGGGTGGATTTATAACCCTCAATTAGGAGCGGTTGACCATATTCTATGTCCTGAAATTCAGCCACCAAACCCTGCTGCTTTGCGAAAGTTGATTGAAGCTCAGCGCAAGTTTGCTGGTTCTTCTTTTATGTATTTCTTGCTGTGCGATGGTTATGTGGCAGCGTCGCTGCACTTTCAGGAAATTATGAGGGTGGAAAAATTCTTTCCCATTCTTAATCCTTATGGAGATCCGGGTAGTAAGAAAACTATTGCGGTTCTTTCTGCCATGTCTATGGCGGGCTGGGGAAATACGGAAAGAGGAGCTATAGCGCGATCCAGTGTCAGTATGGCTTACGAACGCCTGAAATGTCTGGGTTCGATTCCTAGTCTGTGGGATGACCCGCCGGGAAAGACGCGGATTGATAGAAATATTTTGGACGATTTTTTTCAGAGTCTTTATAATGGTTTGCCTCGGCAGGTGCGGGGTAATTCTCAGCAGCCTTTTTCGCCGATGATTCCGACTTCAAATCATAGTTTGGGGGAAACGAATCCGGCTACGAAAACTCGCATCATTCCGCTGTTTATGCCTGTGATTAATGATGGCGAACGCAGCGCTTGGGGGGAGCTATCTGAAGCTCGCGAGCAAGCTTCGGGGGCGTTTGGGCAGTTAGTGGCGATCGGGTATTCGCAAACTCTTGTGAAGGCTTTGCGCGATCGCTTGTCTCGGCATTTGCCGACTGCTCACGACCGAGTTGCTGATAATTTAGCTATTCTCGTGTTTTATACCCAGAAAGTTGCAGATTTGGCGGGGTTGGACATTGATGTGGAAAAGTGGACGATTGCCAATTTGTGCGAACCTCTGAATGAGAGTTTGACGGGACTCAACTGCGTTGCAGATTTCTTTGAGAAGTTGGAAGCGCTGGTTTCTTACGATTCTGTTGGTTCCTGGAATGTGGCAACGGTGGAAACTAGGGAGGAAGGTCGAGTTC
This sequence comes from Kamptonema formosum PCC 6407, assembly GCF_000332155.1. GTDB lineage: Bacteria > Cyanobacteriota > Cyanobacteriia > Cyanobacteriales > Microcoleaceae > Kamptonema > Kamptonema formosum. Next base: position 82,212 of record NZ_KB235908.1, read on the forward strand.
TGGCGCTGCACTTGCCTTCGATTTGGCCGGAAGTTGAGCGGGAGTTTAATCCGGCTTACAACCGGCCGGTGCTGGAGCGGGTGTTGGTGTCTATTGGCGCGATTAAAAATAGAAGTGCTAAGTTGCACTCCAGCCGAGACTTGGTGCTGGCTTACAATCGGGCTAGGCTCACCGCACGGGAAGATGCTCAGGGGAATGCAATTCTTCCTACTCCGCCGGAACGGGTCAATAAGAAGTGCTTGCTCTTGCCTGAGAGCTTGTGCCACGCTCTCAACTTGCAGTGGCTGTTGGACTTGAACGGCCCCGACAGTGATAGTACCGGTGGCTTCGGGGGAGGGGATGACCCTGACGATCCAGATGGCTCGCCTCCCGGCTCTAAGACAGGGGGCGGTACTGATGTTGAGTCCGATGAGGAGTGCGAGGTTTCTCAAAAGTTTCACTGTTCGCCAGATTTAGGAGGTTCAAGTAACCAAGTTGGGAACTGTACTAATATGAGTCTCAATAGGGAGGTTACTCGCTATAGCTCAGAGGGGGTAAGGGTTTCGCACAGTGGAGAAACTGTAAGTAACCGATTTAATAAGGTGATGCCGAAAAATCAGGGAGTTGGGATAACAGTGGTAACATCTGGTTCAGAAATGTCTGAAAGTTATGGCAGAAGCCATATTGGGCCATCGGGTACTTCAAGTTACTTAGAAGTTACTCGACTCGAAAGCTTGGTAACATCTGGGGAAACTGCGGCTAACAGAAAGGATTTTGCAGAAAATAGACAAGAAAGCAAAAGTCGGGAGGCGATCTCGCGAGATAGAGCACCTGTTCGTTAGCTTGAGTAGTTGCTCGCGATCGCGTTGTGTACCGCATCGGGCAACTTCATACCCCGCTGGTAAATTTCTTGCAAAACAATGCGCTCAAATTCAGAATTGGGGTCAGGAAAGCGATCGCAGGCACTCGTATTGCTGTTCGGGGGAACCGCCAGGGGTGTGTCGGCTGACGCTACTACGGGTCATTTCCTCCAAGAGCGATAGAAGATATTGCTGGTGACAAATTCAATGAGTAAATCATCAACGAAGGCAGGAATCTGGGTATAAATTTTTATTACTTCATTTCCTTCGATGACCGTTTTCGATAATAAGGCTAGTTGATAGATAGGTAAATTAGTTTCCTATTCACTTCCTTTCTGATAGGTAGTAACTCCTTGATTTTTATTTGTTAAATAATCAAGAGTTTCATCGCCAAATATCTTCTCCTGATCACGTTGTAGGATTCTCTAAAATTTCTTTTTCTCTACCCTGGCAATAAATTTCTACTTGAATGTCTCACTGGAGAAGTCAAGGCGATAAACATTGCATAGTTTCTAGGTCAAATAGCGGCGAGCGCCGCTATGGGGAGTGACTTGCTCATTTTCTATTTTTCTTAACGGCAATTTTGGGAATTTTTATGAATGAACACAATTTTACTTTATTACCGATTACCTTACCACCGATGTTGCCCAAAATGGTAGGAGTTGTGGGTAATAGCCGATATTTTTCACTTGCTTATTGGGGCAGCAAGGCAACCTGGTTCGATGGTAGAGGATTGGGAACGTTTAGTTACTTTGGCGTATATTCACCGCTAATTGAACATCCAGCTTTAGCCATTCATTTAGAGTCATACCACCTGGGTTCTGATGATTTACCGCCCACTCATGCGATTTTATGCGATTGTCTGGAACAGAAAATGTACGTAGGTGACTATGCAGAAGTCGAAAAAGTTTTAGAGACTCAACACCCGCCAGTGCCCAATCTGTCACCTGAAGAATTCTCTCAATTATCAGAACAAATTGCTCTTGATATGGCAGATTTTGACCTCGAACAGTTTCAGCGGTTAGGAATGTTTGAACTATTTGCTGGACACAGCGAACAGCAAAAACTAGAACTGGTGGAATTAGTGCAGTGGCTCGATCGACTCGTCACAGAAGACTTACTGCAACAGTATGTAGAAGCTGCTAAAAAGGGCAATTGGACAGCCATTTCAGTGCTGCAAAAATTGTCCCAGCGTCTCCAAAAATCTTAGTTTCTGATATAATGCGCCAGCTTCAAAGAAAGCGTCAGGATAGCAAAACTAAGCGAAGTCAGATTAAAAAAATGCGAGGAAAAATTAATGATGAGTAACAATATTTTCTGGAACTATTAACTTCAATGTTGACTCAAATCGACTTGTTAAAGTAGTGGAAATCCAAGCTGTTGCAACATTTCTTTCAATCGCTCGCGCCCATTTAAAGCTTGTGCTGTTGCCACTCGTTTTACTGAATGCTCAACCCAATCGCCTGCGACGTTCATATGCTGAGATTCGTAAAACTTTTGCATAATTTCATTGTACTGGGCGATCGCTTCTTCTTGTTGAGCGAGATTATATGTTTCCCGATGTAAAACAGCAGCCTGGGGTAAACGAGGTTTCACGGCGGCTGGTTTTGCTGGATCGGGATAGCCCACGCACAAACCAAAGACGGCAAATAAGTGAGGCGGTAATTGGAGAGTTTCGGCAACACTTTGGGGATGGTTTCGCATTCCACCAATGTAAACCGTGCCTAACCCTAATGACTCTGCTGCGATCGTTGCATTCTGAGCTGCCAATGCTGCATCGATGGTTGCTGTAACAAACATTTCCAGATAATCTAATCCTTGGGCAGGTAGCCCCCTTTGCATAGCCAGATGATGCAGCCGTGCTAGATCTGCCAACCATACCAAAAACAATGGGCATTGGCGGATATGGGCTTGATTTCCTGCCAGTTGAGCCAGGGTTTCTTTCCTGCTAGGATCTTCAACCGCTACTACACTCCAGGTTTGGAGATTGGAGGAGGTAGCGGCAGACTGGGCGGCAGCGACCATAAGTTCTAGGGTTTGCGGCAGTAAGGGGTTAGGTAGATAGGCACGAACCGAACGATGGGATAGCAGGGTTGCCAATGTCTCATTCCAGAGACTATTGGGATTGAACGTATCTACGCCGTAGCGATCGCGAATTAAATCAGTTACGTTGGGAGTGTTCATAAAGTAAGGCAAATTGGCTCAACATGGGTATGGTAAAACAATCCTGACTCAAAACTTAAAACTCTCAAGATGGGGAGACGGGAATTCCTAACTCAAAACTCAAAACCGCGAAGCGTTGCGAGGAACGAAGCAATCTCTCAAGATGGAACGCCATGTTTGAATTAAATAGAATCCAATCTATTGCCCAATCTTATACTCCGCAAGAGCTATTTGCTGCTTTGGTTTGGCAGCGCCAATTCAATCAATTTAATGGTATCGAAGTTATTACTGACCTTGCTAACCACCCTTCTTTATGGGCAAGCTTCATATTTTCAAAACCCATCTTTGCACCCGATGAAAACGGTTTAAGCTTTAATGGCGTACTCGACACGCTGTTAGCAATGGCAAATTATCGCCCGATGCCTGAAACTAGCATCATCCATTTTATTCCCTACCCAGCCGACACACTTTACTTGCTAACAGAAAACCAAGATACAACGGTGTCTCAGCTTTTAGACTTTGGCAAAAAGTGGCGGGCTGACTCGGTTGAAGTATGTGATGGAACAAGTGAGGAGTATGGCTGGCAACTTAAACGCCGACTGATTGCTAGGCTCGAAGGAGCACTTTGGGGTGATAGTCCTCAAAAAGCTCAGGATGCAGTCGTTATTTCTTACTGGTGGGATTGACTTAAAAAACCTCTCAGATTGATAACAAATTTAGCTTAAACAAACTTTTCTTACCTCTGTAACACAGATTCCGAAGCGATCGCAAGAAGTCTACTGTCAAACTCTCAAGCTTCGCGATCGCGAATAATTCGACTTTTGACCTCGTTGGGAAGCCTGCTATCGTTCAAAATTTCGTCGAGCAGCGGTGAGTTTTTGCCGGAATCGTTTGCGATCGCCACAGCAACAGCGCACTGATTGGCTACTGGCATCATAGAATTGTTAATGATGAAGTCTTCTCGGACAATAGCAGCCAAAAACTCGGAGTCAAATTTAGCAATTTTAGTCAGCAGCCCTGTAACAACTAATTTATCTACTTTCCGGCTAATATCTGTAATTCTCAGTAACGTGCGGGTACAAGTACCAACTTGGGGCATAAATTCTCTCTGTTCTAAGAGAGCTATTTGATTAAAAGTAATCAGCGCTGAAGCTGCTCCCATGTTAATTGTATCTTGATGGGAACTTTTAATAATTCTATGAGTTAAATCAAAAGTAGCTTTTGCTAAATCGGAGTCAAGTGTTTTTACCCCTGAAGGATGGTTCCAAATCGCTGTTTCTATTAATACGTACAAAAGTTGTATTACTTCTGGAGCTAAATCATTTTCTAAGGTTGCAAAAACAGCCAGTATTTCTGATGGGGCCACTGTTTGGGAATTGACTTTGGCGATGAAAGCTTTCAAACAGTTCTGACGCACGCCAACGAAGGACGACTGAGCGAAAATTGGGAGTAATTGTTGTAGTTCAATGGGTTTTTTCTGTTCGGCAAGAGCCAGTACAAATGCCGAGGCATCGAGGGCGACATCTCGTGACGAATCTAAACAGAGTTTTGCTAGTTCAGAGATAGCTGTCGCCGAGTTATTTGTTGCTTGCTGGTCGTATAATTTTGCTAAAGCAGAACGCGCTTCTTTTGAGTTAACATTTTGTTGTAAATAAGCTTCTAGTTGAGGAGGAACGTTATTAAGTTTTTTAAGGATCTGAGCTTTTTGTTGAGCTGGCAATGTCGGGAGCAATTGTTCAAGAATTTCTCCCAAAAGTTGCTGTACTGATAAATTACTCGCCAGAGTATCGATCGCTCGAATGAATTCTACGGGAGATTGAGCAATCGCTGGGACAATCCACTCAACTAAGGCTAATTCTAGTTCGCTGCTGAGAGGATACGAACTGTTAGCAGCACTTGCCAACTCTCTGAATAATAAAGTAAGAGTTGATGCCCGATTTGCAGGGATAGTTTCTATGGGTATTTTTAGTAAAATTGCCGCAGTTTTAGAGGCAGCACCGCTACGAATTGCTGCTAAAATAGCAGCCAGGTTGCGCCGTGTTAAATCTCCCATATCACTAGGCCAACTTTCACTCAATGTACTTCTTAAAATTGCTTCTAACAACGTTGAATCTGATGCAGCAGCGCGACCGACAGCACTAGCAGCTACAGCCGTCCAGTATTTATCTAGTGGGGCGTAGAGTGCTTCCAGCCAAGTGGTTCCGAAACAAGTGTCTCCCGCAGTCAGCAAGTTGGGCAACAAACGACTGAGCAGTTCTGTCGCGTTTTCTTGTTCTTTGAATTGTTCTGAAATAGGTTGAGAGATAATTGTTAGTAAAAGTTCTCGCTGTATAGTAGTGGGTACGCCTGGTGTTAAGTAAAGTTCAATGACAGTAGACCGCACATTTCCGCCGAACAAAAAGTAATATTTTTTCAGGCTTTCTAAGATTTCTAATTCAATACTTTTCCGTTTTTTAACATAATTTTCATAAAAAGCACCGATAAACTTGCCCCAAATGTGATAGCGTTCTTGTCGGTTATTTTCTCCTGTTGGCGACGATCGATTAGCGATCGCTTCTAGGGAACGCTCAAACCGGTAACTCCCAGCGGGTAAGCGCCCTAATAATTCCGCTGCTGTTTCTGCTGCTTTGTTAATTAATTCTGAACCAACGCTTCCTAGCAGTTGAACTGCTATTTCCCAGGCTACATCGCCGTGTCGCTGTGGCGATCCTCTGGCTGCTGCTAGGAGGGTTTCTTGAAAGGTGTAGTCTTTGGCGATTGCGATCGCTAGTAGAGACAGCAAAACGGCTGAGGATTCCGGTTCGGTTCGGGAAACACTAGCAAATGTGACAGCGCGAAAAGGTAAAATTTTGGTTGTGTCTAATTCCTGAGAAAATTGGTTGAATTCTGATAGACTCAAAAGAGTTAAAAGTTGGCGAAATATTGACCAAATATAATACCTAGAATCCGCAATTTTAGAGACAATTAAATCATTTTTTAGTTGAGTTTTAGCTCGTTCGCCTGTTTCAGTTGCATTCATCCAACGGGCAATTGTATACTCTAAAAATGTCTGATGAAAAAATCCTCCGCGCTTACCTCCCAAGTCTTTAAAAATTCCATCACTTTTGAGGGAATTGTAAGCTAAAAATTCAGTTTCGCTAAGTTCTAAATCGCTCTCATAAACAAAGTCGCGCAATCTTTCTCCTGAACTTTCATACATCAGCCGCGACAGTTTTAAACACAGTTTTTCTTTGGCGAGGCCCAGATGTCCTGACTGCAAGTTATGACGGACTTTAGCAATTTTCCACTCCCAATATTTTTCGTAGAGTTGGCTCACTGTTAAATCTTCGGGGACAGTTTCTTCAGCGGCAAACAAGTCGCAAAGTAAAGCCAGTAGTAAGGGGTGGCGGACGATTTCTTGGAGGGATACACTATCAGCAGAAAGGGCAATAATGCGCTCGGCAAAAGATTGCTGGCTGGCTAAAGTGCTGAAACCCGGTTGAGTTTTAATGAATTCTTGCGCTGCTGTTCTGACTTCTTCGGTGGTGAAGGGAGTAATCTTGCAGTTGTCAGTGACGCTTTCTCGGAATCCGGCAAAACTTTCGTGGTAGGGTTCAAAAAAGTTACTGTAATCGGTATCGCGACAGGTAAAGGCGACAGTTGTACCAATTTCTAAGAGTTGGTATAAAATACTACGCAACACTGAAACGAGCGGTTTAGTGAGTACAATATCTAAGGTATCAATTAGGAGAATACCTCGATTTTGTTGGGCTGTTAGTTGTTGGGCAATTTCTACAATTGATTGTCGTTTCCCACTAATTTTTTCACCGAGTTCTAGGGCAAAGTTTTCAGCAGATTCGATTAAATCGTCGCAGCGTGCTAATGCTAGCCAACCGTTGCTGGATTCAATTTTTTCGCTGTCTAATTCATCGTAGATACTACCCAAAATAGTGCTTTTGCCGTATCCGGCAGCTCCTAAAATGGGGACGACGCGGCGCTTATTTTCTTGGAATCCCGCACGAATTTCTTTCAGACACTTTTCTAGCAGGGTTTGACGGTGAATGGGAGGGAGAATATAGGGATTGAGGGCAGTTCGAGCTCTAGCGGCGCTACGTTCTACTGCGACTAGCAGTTCGTCAATTAGTGGGTCAATTAGTGAATCAATTATTTCCGGTTCTGATTTTGGTTCTAAGCCAACTATTTCCTGCCAATCCAAGTCAAGATGATGGCAAATCTCCATAAAAATCCGGCGATAAATTGACTTGCCTGTAAAAAATCCGTTGGCAGTTGAGTAAGCAATTTCAAGCTCCAAAGCCAAGTCACTCTGCGTTAACTTGTTGCGCTCCAAAGCTTTTCTGGCGATTTCTGTTCCTGTGGCTGTTGCTTGCAGAGTACGGTTTGACATAAAGAGTCGGAGCGGAAGAGTCGCTATTTCAACTCATACACGAACTCATATAAGTTTGTCAATTACTCAAATCTGAACTCAAATACTCTCCTGCCAGAATCAAATTGTTAGGTCAAAAGCTCAATCTGGGGGAGTAGATGGAATTTACACCAGAACCTCTGCACGCCGCTTGGCTGCAAGTCCGCAAAGGCAGTCGCAGTGCTGGTATTGACAACATTACTGTTGATTTATTCGCTGGTGTTGCTCGATACCAGTTGCAGGTTTTGTTGTGGCAATTACAACAGGAAAATTATTTTCCCCGTCCCGCTAAGGGGTTTTATCTGCGTAAAGCCAGTGGTGGTAAGCGTTTGATTGGCATTCCCACGGTGAGGGACAGAATTGTACAGCGCTTTTTGCTAGACGAACTGTATTGGCCGCTGGAGGATGTTTTTCTCGATTGCAGCTATGCTTACCGTCCCGGTAGGGGAATACAAATGGCTGTTAAACATCTGTATTCCTATTATCAATTCGGGCAGGCTTGGGTCATCAAAGCTGATATTGAGAAGTTTTTTGACAATCTTTGCTGGCCGCTGCTGTTGACTGATTTGGAGAAGCTGCAATTTGAGCCGACTTTGCGGCAGTTAATTGAGCAGCATCTTGCGTCAGGAATTGTTGTTAAAGGTCAGCATTTTCATCCCAATCAGGGGGTTTTGCAGGGAGGAATTCTTTCGGGTGCTTTGGCGAATTTGTACTTAAACGAGTTTGACAGACTTTGTTTGAGTCACGGTTTCAATTTAGTGCGTTTTGGTGATGACTTTGCGGTGGCTTGTGCAGATTCTATTCAAGCTAATCGTTGTTTGGAGCAAATTAATTCTTGGCTAGGAAGTTTTTATCTAAAGCTTCAGCCAGAAAAGACGCGGATTTTTGCACCGGATGAGGAGTTTACTTTTCTCGGCTATCTGTTTCGCAATGGACAGGTTTTTGCACCGGAAAGAACTCAACCCACGACTAAAGTTGTACGGGCTTCGGGAACCTCTTTCTCTCGCTCGGTAACTCGCAAAGTACCTGTATTTTCTGGAAAGCCTTTGGCTTGCAGTATTTCTGTGAAGCCGATTGTTTTTCCCCGTGCTAATTCTGAACATTTTTGGAGGGAACCTATGAGTACGCTGTATGTTACGGATCAAGGCTCTTATCTGAGCATCTACAACCAGCAGTTTCAGGTGTTTTATCAACGGGAGCTGCGGATTAAGGTGCCAGCTTCTCGCGTGAGTCATATCATTTTGTTTGGCTGTTGCAATTTATCTCATGGTGCGGTAAGTTTGGCTCTGCACGGTCGAATTCCAATTATGTACTTATCTCAACGGGGTCGCTATTTCGGGCGCTTGCAAGCGGAGGGAATGGCAAAGGTTGAATATTTGGAACGGCAAGTGATTGGCTCACAAAGCTCCAAGTTTGTTCGCCAACAAGCTGAGGTAATTGTATGGACAAAGCTACATAATTCTCGTGCATTACTGATGAAGTTAAATCGACGCAGACCGTCAAAAATTGCAGCAATAGCAATTGAGGCAATCTTGCAATTAATGGAAGATTTACATCAAGCTGCCTCAATGGATGCACTACGAGGATATGAGGGTCAAGCAGCTAGTCTCTACTTTCAGGGGTTGGGTTCTTTATTTACTGGGTCGTTTGTATTTGAAAAGCGGACAAAGCGGCCACCGACTGACCCCATTAATAGCCTGTTGAGTTTGGGTTATACACTTTTGAGCCAAAATGTTCACTCGTTTGTTCAGGCAGTAGGGCTGCACACGCATTTCGGTAATTTACACACTCCCCGTGATTACCATCCAGCGTTGGTAAGCGATTTGATGGAGGAATTTCGCGCCCAAGTTGTTGATTCTTTGGTGGCTTATTTGGTGAATTCTAAGATTTTTGTACTAGAGGATTTTACACCGCCAGATGAGCGGGGTGGTGTCTATCTTCAACCTTATGCCCTAAAGAAGTACCTGAAGCATTGGGAGGAAAAATTACTTTCTGAGGTGACTCATCCCCATACAGGGTATCAAGTCAGTTTGAGACGGTGTATGGAACTACAGGTGCGAGAGTATATTGCTTGTTTGATGGGGGAAGTTGAAGTGTACCGCCCTATGCTGTGGAAGCTCTAGTGTTTGCTAACTGTTCATTGATTTGTTTAGTTTATCAATGAACTGCCACTGATAAGCATCTGAGGGGGTCTGCTAGGGTTTGAAATCCTTATTCTTTCGTTGACCCTCTCGGATAAAGCTCTGGAAGAGGTTTTCAAGCTTGTGTTTGGCAGACTTATTGAGAAGTAGACTCATTTATTGCAGAAGAAACTTGACCCCTTCAGATCAATGGGTGTATGATGCTCTCATACTCAGGCTTCTACAAGCTGATGGTTTGACCCTTACTAAAGGGAAAAGGTGCTGAAACAAGAAACTGCTTTCCACCCCTGCTCAGTGGGAAAGAAATGTTTGACCCTTACTAAAGGGAAAAGGTGCTGAAACTGGAGTGAAAATCGGAGGAGTAGGAGCAGCGCCACCAGGTTTGACCCTTACTAAAGGGAAAAGGTGCTGAAACTTTCAACTACACCATCCTCCCCATCGGGTCCCGTCATGGTTTGACCCTTACTAAAGGGAAAAGGTGCTGAAACAAATGAGAGCTAAATGTCTTAAAAAGATAATGGAAAAGTTTGACCCTTACTAAAGGGAAAAGGTGCTGAAACTCGTCTTCTTCACCTTCAAAAGAAAGAGTGCCGTCGTTTGACCCTTACTAAAGGGAAAAGGTGCTGAAACCTAATCAGGCATTAGAGAAATTCAAAAGCAAAAGCTAGTTTGACCCTTACTAAAGGGAAAAGGTGCTGAAACATTAGCCGGGTTGATTGCGAGCTGCAACACCACGTGTTTGACCCTTACTAAAGGGAAAAGGTGCTGAAACATCACTATATTAATAATGATAAGAGAAAAAGTTTTGCCAGTTTGACCCTTACTAAAGGGAAAAGGTGCTGAAACCAGTCGTTGTTGTAGATGTAATGATAGCGCCGTATTGTTGCGACCTTCGTAAGAAGGAAAAGGTGCTGAAACAAACCTGTATCATCTCTACTCATCTGTTCTTTCATTTGAGTGTTGCGACCTTCGTAAGAAGGAAAAGGCGTTGAAACGGTAGGCATCAGAATGTTGCGAAGCTAAAAGTTATACTCCCCTGTTGCGACCTTTTCATTAAAGTTTAAGTCGTCACTTTTTAAAACGGAGAAGAAGATGGCAATGTTACCAACAGAACTACCCAATTGGTATAAGGTTCAAGGAATAGGCAATGAAGAGAAAGGCTGGGTGCCAAAAACTGAAGACATTGTTGAAGGCAGTCAACGGGAAAAGAAAGAAGTAACAGAAGCGTGGAAAGGGACAAATGACTTAAAAGCTTCCAATAGCTATACTCTTCGCATTGATGACTTGCAAGTTATTAGTCCCCTACAAATTGGTGGCGGCAGTTTCCCTGAAGGTCATATTTTACCAGCACGAATTGCTGGAATCCCCTGCATCCCAGGTTCAACGCTGCGGGGAGCTTTACTGAGCTGGATAGAAAAAATCTTAAAGGTATCGCCTGAGAATTTGTCGCCAGAGGAGAGAGAGGAGAGAAAGTTTTGGGAAAGCTTAATTGATGGTCGCGGAGGATGGCAACCTCGAAAAATTCGCTTTGAAAATATTAGTTTGAAAGATAGCATCCAGCCTTTTCCCCTAAACCCCCAACAAGAATGGCAGCTTTTTTACGACGAAAACAGCAGAAAAAAATTAGGCGTTCAGTGGCAAGTTTCGCCTCAATTTCCCCCACCATCACAGAACAGGGCGATAGTTACAACTTCTTCTAAGGCACTGGCTAGGGGGACAGACCCCTCTAATTCTACCTCTAATTCTATCTGCATTCAAGTAGAACTCAAAGATAATTCTCCCAAGGGAAAACACTGGCTAAAACAGCGTATCAAAGAGATGCTGAAAGAACAAGGAATTGGTAGAGGAACTGCATCGGGTTTTGGGCGTTTAGCGACATCAATCCCTGAAGAAGGAACATGGACAATTCATTTAACAGGGATGAAACCTTGCATCCAACAGCATAAAACAGAAAACTCTCAAGTAACTCAAGAGGGAAAATATCGTTGGACTCCCCAAGTCTTGCGGGCCTGCTTGCGAGGATATTTTACAAGGATAGCTTTACTGGTCTTATCAGATAGTGATGCCAGAAAGTTAACTGACAAAATTTTTGGTGCTACTAATTGTCTAGGACAGTTACATTTAACCAGTTACCTCTCAAAAATCATTGCCGGCAATCCGAGAAGCTATAGAAATATCAAGGCAGGGGTTGCCGATGAAACGTGGGAGATTGTCGTCGATGCCGCATGGCGGAACCCTGCCAAATATGAAAATGTAGAAGTGGAGGAATTAGTTCGCACGCTTCTGGAACTTGCTAGTTATTTAGGAGGGCTTGGACCTGGATGGCGACGACCGCCCCATACTTTCAGAGGTAATATCTATCGCGGTAGCCAATTTACTGTAACCCCAAGCAAGTACAACAAGCCCTTGACTTATGAAAATTCAGAAGTGCGTATCGGGAAAAGCATTCAGTGCATTTATAACTTAATTCGGGAGTTGGCTAGAACTGAAAGTATGACTCCCCATGAAAAACCGCGACCAAAACCCGGTAGTATTTATAGTATCTGGCGAGGGGAGGTGGAGCAATGGCGAGACATTGTGCATCAAGTTTGCAGCACGAGTGCAAATCCTCGCCCTGATTGGTGTGGCAGCTCTAAAACTCATCCCTCTGGGTATGCTGTCCGAAAACATCAAAACTTTTCTCTAATCTCAGTCTTTGACAAAGAGATGATTACTGTATCTAACTCAGGTGAAGAAACTGAGCTGCAAAAGAATGGATATGAGAAAATTTGGGGACTCAATGCAATAGTACGCCCTCAAGCTCCCTAAGTTGTTAGCTATCAACATCAATACCTATGATATCAGATCCAGTCAATAGTCAATAATTGCGATAGCGGAGTCTGCTACTATCAAGCCTCTGTGATTGCTAAAAGCTAACGCTTACGCTGCGCGAACGTTCCACTCGCAATGACGATTGCGAGTCATTGACCGAACCTGATATGAGGTAGCGAGGTGCTGCAAGAATGGCTGAATGGTACAACAGCCTCAATGTAATTGCTACCTTGCAAGGTCAGGGTTTCAGGCGTTGATGGAGGGGAAATAAGGAGAGTTGTATGGACTCTGAACAGGGAGAGATTTCTTTAATCCTCCTTCTTAGTATTACTGTCTTTTTTAGCCTCTTCCTTATTTTTTTCTTCCTCTTCTTTCTTCTTGGCTTCCTCTTCCTTATTCTTTGCTTCCTCAAGATCGTGTACTTCTTTTAATCGCACCGCCCAAAACTGCACTGTATCTGCTATTTCAAGGAGCAAATCAGTCAAGAGTATTTGTTGATTCATGTCAAGCTTATCATTATCAAACTTTGCCCGAAAAGTTTCTGTGGAATCATCTTCTTTAATTCCCAACTCACTGCCAACAATGTGGCACAAGACTTTCCGCCCCACATCCCAGGCAGCATATTTTTTGCCATCTAACGAGTTTTCTCCACCCTTACTTTTAGTTGATTTTGAGAGCGCCCAGAAGCGCAAAACCCCCCAAGTAGCTACATAGTCAGCAATCGTGCTGGCTTCCGCATACCAATCTTTAATATCGTCTTTTATGTTATTTAATTCTTCAAAAACTTTGCTATCTAATTCATAAAAGCTAACAGCAGTTGGCTCGTTAGACATAAATTCACTCCTATTTGGGATTGGCTAAAGATTGCTTCAAGGATGGAAAGCCACTCAACACTAGGAAGTCCTGCACGATTGCATTAACCCTCACTTTTAGACTGGCTATTTTCTGGTATTTCTTCAGTAGGTGCTGTTAAAGTTTCCGATGATTCAGTATTTGCCGCCGTTTCTTCAGCAGAGGTTGCTGGCAACTTCCCAGCAAATTGAATGGAAATACGACCGTAACCCACACTCCACAAACCGCCCAAATAATGCTCTTGTCGAAGAAATTTTTGCCACTGTTCCAAATTCAATTCTTTATTGCCGCGAGTTGTCCAAGCCATCATAAACAATGCCCCAGGCGGTAGCCCTTCAACAGCAAACAAATTTTTTACTAAGCTTCCCTTTTCATCAGGAGTATCATTGAGGCTGACTCTCGGCTGCCGTACCAATCCCATATCTACAATTAAATTAATAGTATCGTCCGGTACGACAATCAGCCGATTTTTATCAGGTAAATTCTCGCCATTAATTGGTAAAGGCAAGCTTTCTGGTTCGTGCTGGTGGATATTTTTCAATTTTAACCAGCGCAGGTAAAGGTTTTTTGCGTTCGCGAGAGATGGTTCTGTAATGTAAACGTTATCTCGACCGAAGGGGAGAGAAGATTGGTGAGAGAACTGCTGAAATCGGTTCAGCCAAGCAGGACAGCTTACCCACCAATTGCCATATCCTAAGACATGGACGGGCCACCACACCGGCCAGCACCAACTGAGGGCGACGCAGCCAGGAGACATTTTGTTGCTTTCCTGTCTGGTGGAGTCTTGATTTTCACCAGCGCTCGGCTGCGGAGTTGGATCGGTCACTGTTTGGTTTTCGCTTTCCTGTCTGGTGGAGTCTTGATTTTCGCTGCCAAACCAATCTCTAACGTATTGGTTGTAAGCATCATCAGTTTGAGCGTGCTCTCGCAGGGCACCCCGGATAGAACTGCCGGGAATCACGGGAGTGCGATCGGGTAAGCGATATACGGGATTGTTGTTGCCCCGGCTGCTGCTATCTGCACCACCAATGTGGACGGGTTCCCTGCAAATTAACCATTCAAGTCCTGTTTGATTTTCTGCCATTTTTGTCTGTTCCTCAGAGTCTTTAGCCTTCAAATTCTTTGTCCTTAAAAAGCCACAAATGACCGTAGCCTAAAAGGTAGCGGTTGTCTTGGTGATTGTAAGGATTCGGTAAAGGCTGCGATCGCAGCCCTTCCGGCGCTTTTCCCTCCCACAAGTAAACAGCACCAGCGGGAGTCATCCACTCCCCAGGCGTCAACGTGGCTACTTTTCTCTCTGTGTCCTTACTGTGCTTGACCTTTTTCCAAGATTGCCAGGGAACTCCTAACTCAGCAGCATAGGCTTTAATCCTATCTGTATAAGGGTAGGGAATTGACTCTTTGCGCTGTTTGTTTTGCCACAGTGCGCCCGTGAGTAAAATAGCGCCGGTAGCGTCGTTGTAGTCAGCCTTGCCATCCTCATACCCCCCATCGAGCCACTCGTCCATCAAACCCTCAACAGGCTCAATTACCACTGGGGTTGAGCCGGCTCCCAAAAAGCTGTAAGGTGGCGGTTCCCAATCGCCAATCACCTTAACTAAAATTGACCATCCCGGCGCGAGCAGCGTGGTCATTTCTGCAAAGAATCCACCCTCATCTTTGACTAAAAAATCCTGGCGACTATTGTGGCTTAAAGTCAGAGTTTCCCAAGGTAGCTTTTGCAGAGTAGCAGATGTAGATTCCTGTCTCATCCAGAAATCCTGCAAGCTATTGCCACCGATTAAATACCTACCACCGACAATCTCAACAGTTCCATCTTCTTGGCTTCTCTCATGTTCGGCCTGCACTTGCCAATGTTCCTGCCCTGGATTTCCGCGCCACTGCAAGCGGTAAATTTCCTCTGGAACCTGACCGTTTTCTATCGCGCTTCTATCTGTTGTATAAACCGGCAGAGGCAGAATAACATAGGGATCTCTGCCGTCATACCAAAAAGGTCCCCACAACGTGCAGCCAGGTTTGCAGTTAAGTTCGTATTTAGGCGTGGGCAAGTTCAAACAAGCTGCAAGCTGATGACCGTTGGGAGGCCAACGACAGCCAACTTGACCGCTATTTTGACCCACTGGAGTCAAATTACCGATCGCCACTGGTCCTAGCGGCGTAATTGCATACCATCCCGTCACGGCTGTATCCTCCCCAAGTTTTCTAAGCTTTGTAACCAATTTTGGCGATCGCGCTCTTGTCGCGCTAAAAAAGCCCTCAAGCTAATCCAATTAATCCACCATTGCCAATTACCAATTTCTTGTTCTTCATGCTGGCGATCGCTGTTCTGTTCTATCTCATCCCAAGTCAAACTATCAAGACCCACTGATTTCCAGAGGATAGTCAATAACTCTTGAACTGCATAAATATTCTGCTGTCGCAAGCGGACGCTTTCAAAATAAAACAGCAACTTTTCCCAGCGGTTCAACTCTGTTTCACCTTGAGTTCTGAGTTCGGCAGCCATCAGCAAATTCCAGAGCGGCCAAGGGCAGACCCACTCCAGAGATTGCCCACTATTGAATAAGACCCGCACACAGACGCGATTTTTTCCTCTTTCCTTCGCTTTCTTGTAAGCTTCATTCAATCCCCTATGCCAAAGAGATTGAGGAATGCGCCTCTGAGCAATTACCACACCTAAACTAAAGTTAATTTGCGGTCCCGGTACGGGATAGATTTTTACCTGATTGTCTCGATTTCTGTACGAAACCCACCCTTCAGTCTCCAGAGTCGGCTCCCCATTGGCAATTGAGAGAGGTTGAATTAAAGGGGGTATTTCTTCTCCTTGGTTTTGAGACCAGAAGTGGTGCAAACTGGAGTCTAAGTGAATTTCCTCTTGACCCGTCCAGAGCCGGTGTAAGTCGCGGGTGAGAGAAATTGCCTCTGTATAGACAGACAACCATCGCTAGGACTGCTACGCCCTCCCCACCACGTCCCTTTCCACTGCCGACTAACTTTTCGCTTTTCTATCAGTTCGTGCAAATTCTTAATATCTTGGTTAGCCGATTCAATGTTTAATTTAACCTCCTCAGCATAAACATACCAGAGATACTGGCAATCATTGTGGATGACGCGCCATCCTTGACCGTTAAACAAATTTCTATACTGAGGATGATTGATAACAGCTTGCTCCAAGGCTTTTACAAATCGCAGCCATTCCTCATTAATGATATTCTCGCAGTCCTCTAACCACTTATTTTGACTCGGATGCAACCCTGTAATAACATTCGGCAACTCGGCTTGCCAGAATTTTTCTGCATCAACAGCGTCATCCCGCAACCATTTAATTAATTCTGAATTTCGGTGGTAGGGCAAGAGAACTTGACCGTTTAACTCAGTTTCCCAACGATAAATTAAGACTGCTGAGAGATAGTGGCACAGCCAAGAAGCTACAGCCCAATCCCTTAATTTTTGACCGCCTCCTAAGAAGTTTTGAACGGGACCAAAAGTGAGAACGGCAATATTTGTTAGTTCGGGGCTAAATCCAGTTTCAAGTTGTTCGCAAGCCTCCTGAGATGCACCTCCTCCCCACCAGAAACGACTTTTCATGTGGGGAGATTCTTGCTGCGTCCCGCTAACAGGATGCCAAGATAGCGTAGGAGTAGCATCCGGTAAACGGGGATAAAGCCCTTGTTGTTTGATTAACCAGTCTGAGAGATTCATGTCAGGAGGTTGAGGAGTTCTAAAACACGATAGTAGTATTTATCTGCTCTTTTTTGGACTTCATCTGATAAACCAGCAAGCCGAATAATATAGTTCAACCATTTCACCGCAACTTGCGAAGGATGGTCGGGATGGTCTACTCGATTGTTGAGTTCTACAGTCTTTTTATCTAACATTCTATCAATTCGATCGCCCATTAAGCTGTGATAAAGTTGGTTTCTGACTGCTATATATCCCAAGATTTTTTCAGGTTTTTCTTCTAGCTTCCAATTGTCTATATAAAACTTTTTAAAATTAGCCCACTCCGAGCCTGTAATCTGGTTAGCTTTTAAGGGGATAGGAGAACCTGAATAAGAAGGATCGTATTCATACTTTCCATTAGCCAGCAGTGAAGAGACAATTTGAGAAATATCACAACGAATGTGTACTTTCTGTTTAGTATCGGTAAACATCAGCTTATGTTCCTCCCATTGATAATTACCATTGCCCTGCTTTTCTAATAGCAGAAATAAAGCTAGTTCTAATGCACCTGCTATTCTTAAATTCCAGTGCATCCATTGGCTGCGCTCGCGAAAAGCTTTTTCGCTCCAGTAAGCAATGCTCACCCGTTCGATAATCATATCTCGACCCGGTTTAATCCGCCAATCGTCGGGGGTAGCCGTTGCATCGCGATCGCTCAAGTTCAAAGACACTGCCTTATCTAAATTTACAAGGCTCGTTTCAAGGTCTTTATAATTCGGATGGTTTCTATCTAATAACTTCAAAGCACCACTAAAATCTTGGATTTTCAGAAGTTCCCGAATTTGCGGATCTTTTAGTCGCCACTGCCATTGCGTCCCCGGATGAGGGTCAGGGCATATTTTATCTTCTTTAGATAGATAAATAAATTCTACAGAGTTTCCCGCAACTTTTTGCTCAATTCCCCATAGATATAAAGCACCTGTGAGAGCAGGAGTCCCGCTGCTATGCTGAATGATTATCTTCTCGATTTCAATTGGCTCAGTATTGGCGACAGCTTCATTCTTGTCTTTTGAGGAATCTAACTCTTCATCTTTTTCTCGTGGAGGAGGAGAGAATTTTATGGCACTGTCTTGAAAACAAATCTTTTCATTGAGCCAGGGTCGAAGGTCTGCTGCCATTTTTTCCCAGTCAGCTACACCGTTCCCTCCTGCTTTTACTTTAAATTGCATGGCATAGCATTCAATTTTGTTTTGGCTACACCACTTTAATAAAGCATCCCTCCACCAGATGCCATCCGCTTTCACAAGAGTTTTCCACCCCTCCTGATCTTGCCGCGAATGTTGCCACTCTCGCTGATCGGTTAGGATAATTCCTAAAATAAAATCCTTTCCGAATTTATCTTTGACTTTCTCAAGTAAGGGGAAATCTAGATGACATTCTTTACAGAATATCTCATAATGTCTCTTAGCTGCTCTACAGATTTTTTCTAAATCCCCAACATCTCCTAATATGTCGGCTCCTTCTGGATTGTTTCGATCCTTATTATTAATAACATCACTATTGCCCAAAATCTGTAAAATTAACTGCTTTTTCATACAACTCTATTTCGCTCCAACTCTTATTTTCAAATTCCCTGTACCCTTAACTCCAGCAACTACCTCTCTAATTCCTGACACCGACCTCGAACTTCAAATAGTAAAAGTCCCCAGGCGTTACAGCGAGTCGATCGCCCCCTGCAACCTCGCCTTATAATCCTTCTCACCTCGGTTTGTTTGATTTCGCATACTGTCCTTTTGTAACTCAAGCAACTTCTCATAAATCCGCGATCGCCCCGGAACCTGACACCAATTGCCAATCGCCTCAGCCAAACCCTCCACCTTTTCAGGCCAATGGCTCGCCTCCTCCTGCAAGTTCTTTGAGTCTTCAGAACTCAACAAATCCCGACAGCCCACCAATTGAATAAAAGCTTCCACCTTCTTCTCTGAAGGTGTTGGAGGCTTAATCTCTTTGAGCAGTTCTTCTTGATAGTTCTCCGGCTGGCAGCTATCCACAAACAAGAATAACGGATAACGCAACCACTGACCGAGGGACTTCGCCCACTGTTTAGCTGTCGATAGCAGTGGAGGCTTGGATTGTATCCAGAGAATCTGTGAAGATGCAGGATGAGAAGGGTTCTGCCGCTGCCAATCTGCGATCGCCCCCCACAGTTGGCAAACCCCGTCCGGCTGAGCTTTCACCAGTTCGCCCAAACTTTCGCGATCGTCCGGTGAAAACAGCTCTTGATTTTGAGAAAGCAACTGCTTAAACTTCTCCAGCTTTTGCTGGAAAGCGCGATCGCTCATCCGCAGCCGCGCCTTTCTCCAAGCCCAAACTCCCCCCCCTACACCCGCAGCAGCCAGCAAGCTCAAAATAACGGCTACCCCAAATGGGTGTAGCGAACCCCCCAGCAACAAGCGTACTGTAATGGGACTGCTTGCAGTAATCAAACCTGCACTAGAGGCAACAATTGCTCCAGTTCCCAACCCGGCACTGGCGATATAGACGGCATTTTGTAGCTGGCGATCGCGCTCTTGCTCTGCCTCTTCTTTCGCCCGCAATTGCTGCGAGTAAATACGCTGCCACTCCTTGTCTGCCTCTTCCTTCTCTCGCAGGGCGAGGACGGAGATGCGATCGCGCTCTCGATCCGCTTCTTCCTTTTCCCTTAAGGCTAGTAAGTACAAACGTTCTCGTTCTTTGGCAGTTTCATCCTGACGGCGCATTTCCTCTTGGCGTTGGCGATCGCGTTCTTTGGCAGCTTCGTCTTGTTGTCGTATTTCTTCTAGACGCTGGCGATCGCGCTCTCTCTGAGCAGCTTCCTGCCGCTGCAAATACTGCAACTGCGAATATTCCTGCATTTCCCGCACTTCGTCGTTCACTTCCCGATAAAGCTGCTCTAGCAGAAATACCTCTTGCCACTTGCGGTAGCAGCGGTGGTGGTGCTCACGCTGCATTGCTTGGGTGAAGTAACCCCATGCTGTAAACGCCAGCAGTCGGTTGCGGATCTCCTTAAACACTGCCGTGTTGTTCTGCACGTCTGCCTCGCTGTCACTACTGAATTTCCACTTCTGAGCAACAGTTGTTGATAGCGATATCAGTGCAAACCGCTGGTGCAGCGCTAGCAGAAACAGCAGAAAATATTGTTTGCTTAAGTGAGATGGCAGCGTTCCTCGGAAAAATGGGTTTTCCTGGGGAACGTCACACGCCAGGAAAGCACTCCCTTCCAACGAACAAATGAACCACTGCTTCTTCGCATAAGGCAGCAGCGCTGGGTGATTGTCAACTAAATCTTCTGGAGCGGGGTCATCTCCCTGGTTTGCGTTGAAGAAGTTGTGCAATCTATAGCGAAGGTAGGGAATTTCTGTTGTATCGATGTTATCGACATATAAGGCTGTAAAAGGCAGCATTTGTCCAGGCACAAATACTTCTTGCCACCAAACTCCTGACTCTCCTTCCAAAGAACCACTCCTCAGTAGCTCGCTCAAAATGATGTTCCAGTTGCATTGGCGCGAACCATTAGCTTCTTGAGAGAGTTGAGGGAAAAAGGGTTCCCAGGTTTTTTGCCTTGTCGCTTCATTCCATATTTGCTGCTCTGCCTCCAGTCGCACGTTTCTCTGGGTTTTAATAAAGCGAAAAAAGTGAAGAAAATCTAGCCAATCATTAACCTTATTGGTATCTTTGACCTTACTGGTATCTTTTGGTTGGGTCTGCACAACGGCAAATCCAACTCCTACCTGAAACAGGATTAGTTGCACTGCTTCAGTTCCTTCACCTTTTTCGCCAAAGGTAAAGGGTATTTCTCCTTTAGTTTCCCACCGAAGTTTCCAGTTAAATTTGCTCGTAAAGCCGAGTGTATTCAGCGCAGCGTAGTTGAGTTTCCAGTAGCGGACTGTTGGAGGATTCCTGTTGGTATCAAGGTAGTTAGCGATGTGAGCTAGTAAGTCATCCGTTGGAAAAGTATGGGGTTCCCACAGGGGGATATCTCGTTTTGCCCCCGACACTGTAGCGCCATCAATCGCTTTAACTCGCGCTTCAAACTCGGACGCTTCAAATAGGAATGGGTAGACAAAATAGATAAATGAAGTTTTCTGATCGACAACTGCTGTTTCAAACATCATTTTTTCTCTCTGTATCCATTCTAAAATTTTGGTCAGCAAAAATATTAGCGTCTAGTTCAACTATAGATGAAGTTGCAGAGAATAAAGATACTATAGTTACAAAAGTATTTTCAAGGAGAAGTATCCTAATTTTTGGCATCCAAGCAGGCGATTGCCCCCACATTGGCAGGCAGCACCCCAATTTTAGGGTTGAATGACAGCCAACTCTCCACCGCCACGATTATACCCCTCTTCTGTCGCTTAGTGACAGAAGAGAAGTATCCCTCCCAGCAAAGCAGAGGTTATCAGCCTTGAGCCAAATTGTTACAGTTTTCAATCGAGCGATCGCACTTTACCAGAGAAGGCGATCGCCAGTACAGCACTTTGCGAGACCAAGAGGTACAGTAAAAACCGCTCAGATATTTACTGGTGCTAATGTGAATCAATCTCCTCAATTGAAATGGTTTGCTCTCCCTCATATTCCCAATAGAATCTCAGAGCCATCGAAGCCGCAGAACCCCAAACTTCACCTTTTTTATATCTGTATCGGTGGGTTCTCAAGCTTCTGTATTCAGGCCCTTCTGATGCTATTGTTTGAAAAGCTTTATGGTATTGCTTTTGAACTTTGACAGGAAGCGATTTCAATTGTTTTTTGACTTGAGGAGAAAACCGTAGCCGAAATTTAGCAGTTTCCTTGCTCATAAACCACCAGGGGGAAAAGGGAGAAAATATCCTCCCCTTTTTCCACCCAATAGCAGGAAGTTTCCCGCTATCTAAACAATGAAAGCCTCATCATCGATTACAAATTTTGGCTGCACTCCCAACACCTTTACCTTGCACCGACAGTGAGCAGAAAGAGGATAGAATCGGATTTGGTCTTGTCGTTTGTTCAGCAATTTCAACAGCCGTTTTTGCAGTTGTTCTTGCTGTTTTTCATCCAACACGCACTCAAATACTGACTTCTGAACCCGGCAGCCGCAAGTTTCTAATAACTTAGAAATCTTTAAGCGGCGGCGGTCATCTACAATGTCATAGCAGATGAGGTAAAACATTACATTTTTGCCAGTATAGGGTATTCATCTTCCAATTCGTTAGCATCGGTAGCAGCGTTATTTTTTGGCAGTGACCAAACCAGCGGCCGGTAATGCTGAATATCTCCTAACATGCAGGCGATATATTCCCGGACTTGCAATTCTAAACAGTGGCGGTAGGTAACTGTTCGGTTCTTTCGTACTTACTATGCTAAAACTTTAGGAAAATGCCAGCTAATCAAAGCTCTAATTTCAAAATTGTTAAAGTTTCTAAATCCAAATCCACAACGTTTTAACAATTTTAATTTGTTATTAATTCCTTCTACTATACCGTTGGTTGTTCGGCGTTCAAAATACCCAACTATTTCTCCAAACCACCGTTTGATTGTTGGGACACTATTCCGATAGTATGGAGCAGCTTTTTCAATCCAATCTATTAGTTTCAATATCCCTTCCCCTAAGCTTTTACTCTTTTCAAATAAAGAGTGAAATTCTTCCTTTAATGAGTGCATTATTCCTACTAACGGTGAAGCTTCTTTTACTTGGTTCAATTTTTCTTTTTGTTTATTTGATAATTTAACTACGCCTTTTAATAAGATATATTTACTTCCTTTCAAGCTAGTAAATAATTTAGCTCTTTCCTTAACTTTTAAGGCTTCTGCCGTTTTTTTTTGGTCAACTCTCGCTTGATTTAACTCTTCATGGATCATTTTTGTAACATGAAATCTGTCCACTGTTACCTCAGCATTTGGGCAAAGTTTTCGCACTAATGATTTATAATTACCACTCATATCTATACTTACTTCTTCTATCTGTTCTAACACTTCTTCACCCCATTGCCGCATCATTTTTTCTATTTCTGATTGTGTTCGAGATGACACTAGCCCTACTAGCTTATGCGTATCTAGGTCTACTAAAACTACAATAAATTTTCCTTGTCCTTTAACCAAACTAATTTCATCTATCCCTAACCGTTTGAGTTGAGCTACGTGAATGGGCATGATTGACTCAGCTATAAACATTACCATTGACCAGACTTCTTCATTTGTTAATCCATTATTTTTAGCGACGTTATTAACGTCGCTATGGATCACCTGTTCGGCAATCATTAGTGCATATCTATTGGTAAAATTTTGACGTTTGGCTACAAAACTTAATGTTTCACTGAAAGGTTTTTCACAATTATTACACTTAAATTGCCGCCGATTTACTCTTAAAATTACTTCTCGGTTCCCCATCGGCAAATCTTTAACTAAATGTCCATGATTTTGATGAAGACGATGACTACTTCGACCACAGTGTGGGCAGATTGCCGTTTTTGTCTCTACTTTTACTGAGAAAATTAATGTTTCATCTGTTTGTCTGCTGTCTTCTACTATAACTCCGGGTAGGTTTAGCAGTTTGGTCATTATCTTTTTCATAGTTAACTTTGCTCCCAACAACTATTTACTAATATTTTAGCATAGTAAGTACGAAAGAGCCATCTGAGTCTGAGTTCTCTACATAGAACTCGCCTGAGTCGGGCTAATCTCAGCCAAGCTAACCTAAGAGGGGCTAATTTTTTCAAGGCTTCCTTAAATGACGCTTGCCTTGATAAGGCAGATTTGACAGGCGCGAATTTGAGCTTTGCCGATTTAAGAGGGGCGAGTTTGGATGACGCTAACCTGACTGGAGCTAACTTAACCGGGGCTAAGCTGACACAAGGACAGTTCTCCTTTCACCGAATCGATTCGCCTACTTCTCCCCACCATTTATAAATTTTTATCTCTATAATTTGTAATATGGAACCCAAAATGCTGAGTGAGGTTGAGGTGGATGCGCTCGGCGATGGGGATAGAAGATGATGCGAGTCAAAATAGAGATGTCAACGGATTAGATAAGTGCGTAGAAAATATAGCGATCGCTCCCAAGTACAACTATTGACTCTTACACTGTTTAGAGAAGCACTTTGAACTCTTACTACATTGTTGAAGTAGCAACACATAACCTATTGGGCGATCGCGCTTTTAAAACCGGGATTATGCGATCGCACTCATACGGGAGCGATGGCTATGGGAAAGCAGCGATAGCCGACAAATCACGTCCTTACGGTGCTACACATCACCCGCACCCTGTTTTTGGTACGGTTGGCAACACCGGCGAGCCTTCCCTCGACGCTCGTGCCGTGCAGAGTTCTGAGGCTGGCTCATCATGGTGTTGCCACAGCATTTTCGGTTTCTAGGAATAGCTTTGTACGGTTTTCTTCTATGCCAATTAATTCAGATTCTTTCACACTGATTGTGGCAAATACGACCAACCCAGTAGGGTTCTCCTGACTGTTCCTCCCACTTAAAAAGCGGCATCATAATAACTGTAAGCAACGAGCTTCAACCCAAACTTTCCTTATAAAGCTTTAGCAATCTTTGAGGTGACAGATTATGTTGATGCGCTCTTGGCAACCATTCGCAGAAATTGAAACCATCCGCCAGCAACTCGATAAAGCTTTTGACCAACTGGCAACAACGAGAGATAACTCAGAAGTCGCTTGGATGCCAGCTCTGGAATTGGCTGATGCTGGGGACAACTTCGTATTAAAAGCGCAACTGCCTGGAATTGACCCCAAAGACGTTGACGTTCAAGTCACTCGCGAAGCAATTTCTATCTCTGGCGAACGCCGCTACGAAAACATAGAGGCAAAATCTGGCTATGTCCGCTCTGAATTCCGCTACGGCAAATTCCACCGGGTGCTTCCCTTGCCCGCACGCATTCAAAACGACTCTGTGCAAGCTGAATACAAAGATGGCATTCTAACGCTAACGCTGCCCAAAGTGGCTGAAGCTCGCAATAAAGTCGTCAAGATTAATTTGGCCGAAATTGCTGGAGCTTCAAGGAATCCCGCTCTGGAACAGGCTAACCAATAAGGAGTGGCTGTGCTTAATGGAGTGAGGCAAATTTTCCTTTCATTGTGCCTAATGGGATTTACTTAACAACAACGGAACTGGAAAAGTTGATACCGGGAGCGACCATTGCTCTCGGTATTCTTTATTTGGAGAAACCGAGCGAAAAGTTACCTACAGATGCCGTGAACTGACGCTGATTCCAGTTAGTCTGCAAAAATATTTCACGCTTGCCGGCACTAATTTTATTGAATCTGCTCTCGCGGAGAGAGCATTGGCGATCGCATCCCATCCGAGGCTCATATGAGCTAAAGTAGCACAGGTAGACAGACCCTGGTAGCTCAAGCGCGATAGTTAAAGCGTCTCAACCAAGTGATATCATCAATTCGGAAAGTAGCAGCCCGATTTGATGTGAGTAAAGTATCTGTTTAATAACTGATGATTTTCTACTTTCCCAATTCCTAAATAGATATAATTAGCCGATGAATATTCATAGCCTCTTGAGCCAAACCGAACGCCAACGGGTGAGTGATGGAGCCGTTTTACCCATCTTGAACGGTTGCGAATCCTCTATGAGGCAATTGGTACTGCTTTTGCCACAATTGGGAGATTTCGACAGCCTTGAATATGCTTGGTGGTTGCAGCGGGACGCTCAACGGCTGGAAGCACAAGGGATAGCAATCCGTGCTGTGGGAATTGGCTCACGCTCATCGGGTCAGCGATTCTGCGGTTATACAGGATTTCCAAGCGACTGTTTGTTTGTAGATCCCAGTGCCCAACTGCACCAAAAACTTGACCTGTATCGAGGTTTATCGTTAAAACTACCCGGTTTATCTGCTGCTATGAATGCTTACCTCAATCTATTGTTCATGTGTGCGGGGATTGGTAGCCCTGGCACTCTGGCAGAAGTATGGAGAGGATATCGAGGCGACGCAAGAGCACCTCAATTAATTGGTGATGATGAAATTATTCAGGCTCCCCCTCTTCCACCCCTGAGAGGCTCCACTTTCCGGTGGGCAGGTGGCAAGGGTTTCCAGCGTCCATTTGAATTGGCAACTTTACGGCTGCGGAATATGGGAGAAGTGCTGAGTCATTGGAAAACCTATGTTCCAAATGCTGCTTATCTCACTCAACGAGGCGCAACTTTCTTGTTTAATGGTCAGGGAGATTTAATTTACGAGCATCGCGATCGCGCCATCCTTGGTTTCGCTGCTGATCTGAGCAATCCTCTGAAATTTCTCTCAGAAATGGTGGGTGATGGAGACTCGCTCGGGCAGGGCAATATGCACTAACTACCACCCTTCTGGTGTGGGACTGGTAGGAGGTAAGAGTGGTCGATAGCGAATGGGTATGGGCTTACGGATAGGGGGATTCATGCGATCGTACTCAATCCCATCATTATCAACCTGTTAATCTCTGCGTTAGTAGGTGCTATTAACGCTGTAGAAACTAGAGTTTGCTTATTTGGTGATTGTAAGGTTGTTAAAATTCCGAGCAGCTGGCACATCCTCTATTCAACGATCGATCAAAATACTTTGACCGCTATTGCCCCCCACAGCAAAAACGCTCCGCTCCGCGATGAAAGGTAAAATTGTTTGATTAAATTTAGGGTAGCGATCGCGGCTGACAATCCACTTTTAACTGTCCTCCTATTCCCGGCGAAAAAACGGGAAAGCCCAACTTTTTACCACAACTGCATAAAGTAATGGTCAAAAAAGAAGAAGACACATCAGATCCACGTAATTATGACGTTCTTTACCAATTGGATCTGGAGCAACTTAGATTTTTTGCCGCTCAATACAAGGTTAAGGGCTGTCAAACAATGAGTAAATCGGAGATAGTTGAAGCAATTAAGGAATTGAGCCGTATCAGAGACGAACAATACAGGAAATCAAAGCGATCGCGCCGTAAATAATTCCTATAATTTATTAGCGATCTCCAGAATAATCACTTCTCGACTGTCCCCCCCGACAAAATTGTTAAAATCTAGAAAGCGGGTGCATCTTCAAACCTGCTTTAAGGAGAATTTTAACAATGTGGCTAAAATTTGGTGTTGCTCCCAGCGGCGAACTGGCGAGCATTGATGAAGTCGCGCGCGGAAAAACTAACCTCGCCTGCCTGTACTGCGGCGGCGAACTTACAGCAAAAAAGGGCGCGGTGAAAGAACATCATTTCGCTCACACTGGGGAAACTTGCAAGCCCGTTTCTCAGCGGATAAAAACTAAAGCTTTCCCCGCGCTGCCCCTCTACGACAATTTTAATGTCCAGCTCAAGGGTGATGAATTGGAACAATTGAAAGTGCTCTGGAAAGAGTATGGCATTGGTAACAGTCCCATTCCTAGAGATTTAATTAGCTTCCGATGGGAGTTAAAGGGATTATTACAATCAGAAGACGAGCAATTTTATCAGTTTACAAACCTCGGTAAAATCCCCGTCGCGGCGCTGCCCCTGGCGTTGTTCAATCGAGTACAGGAACCATTACTATTGTCAGAGTTGATGAAGTTACAACAATCAGCAGAAGTGGCCGAAGCTGCTGGACTTTCCTGTTTGAACGAGCGATTAGCTGATTTGCAGATTTATCGAGCACAGCTTCGTCGGATTTTGGTAAACTCGCTCTATTTCCTTGAGGTGAAAGCTGACGGCAGCGCCTTCTACAAAATCGGCGTTACCACTCGATTAATTGAAGAGAGAATCGCAGAAGTGCAGCGGGATGTGAGGGCGCATTACTCGGATGTTGTTATCAACTTGCTGGGACTGTGGGAACACCGGGGGAATGTGGAGCTGTACTTCAAGCATCGGTACAAAGCTTTTAACTTTCGCATTGGCACGCTGACTGAGTATTTTCAGTTCCCTGATGTCAAAGCCGTGCTGAATGATTTGTATGGGATGGAACCTAAAGTGCTTAGTGATGTTGAGGTGGATGTTCTCAGCTTGTGCAATCGCCTCTGACAAAACCCCGCAGCAGTTACGCATTATCACAGAACTATAAGGGCTTGTGGCAGGTTCATCAAACTAGATAAGGTTAGCAATCGCTACAAGATTTGGAGCTACTTTGCAAGTGTCTAAGCCTTCAAGATAGCGAATCAAGTTCCAGTCTACGTTATTAATAAGACCTGTTCGGGTTTCTCGCAACTTGATAACTAATGTAGTTTTCTTGGGTGCTCCGCGACATAAAAATTACTTTGGTTTGCACGCGGGGATATGGTTAAAGCTATACTCCGTAACAAGCTCCAGTTTTTTATCTATTAGAGGCTCCGCGATCGTCAGTATGAATGGAGTGAAGCGCTCTGCCTCAATACTATTGAGTTAAGGCTCAAATTTTCGCATCATCAGTCAGACTGTAACTCGTAAGTGAAGCGTATTGAAGTATGGAACAGCTTATCCGTAACTAAACAGCGTTAAACTGTAGTTTACTTCAGAAGCCCAAAAATTAACACTTTCTCCGATCGCCCCCCATCAATAAGCATCTATGCCTACTTTCTCCGCTAACCCCGACAACTTTGGCGAATTGCTGCAAATGGTTAAAGATGGACACGAGATCGCTTTGACAGCAGGGGAATATAAGGGGCCATTTACCATTGAACGAGCGATCGCGCTGCGGGGAGAAGGAGAAAACACCGTCATATTTGCCAGTGACGAACCTGCCTTAAAAATCGCAGTTCCGGGAGTGAAACTGGAAAATTTGAGCGTTCAGCGGACTGTCGGTGGGAATACGGGAGAAGTTGCGATCGCGGCCGCACCGAATACCGCGCCAGTCTTAGACAGAGTAAGATGTCTGGGAACCGCTCCCAACGTCCAGTGGCTAGGGGTAAGCTGGGACATCCCTACAGCAGTCCACTTCGGGGAAATCCAAACCAACCGATATTTGCAGCGAACCGAGCAACTGCAACTCGGTGGCGACTGCACAGTTTCCTGGTCTCAGCCTTGGTTACAAGTACAGCAACCTTGCCTGTCTTGCGGGTTGCAGAAACTAGATATTGCCCTCAATTCCCAAGATATTCCAGCCGGAACTAACCTATCTGGCTTTATTTTTTTGCAAGCATCTAGCCAAAACTTCTCGATAGAAATTTCTGCGATTGTTACAGCACCTCAAACCAGTCATCATCAATCGCCTCTCTCATCACAAATCGCAACAGCAACTCTCAATGAGGAAAATTGGGGATATCGGTTTTTAGGGAACCAGGCGATCGATTACCTAATTCGTGAAATAGAGGGTAAAAATGCTCTCTTAAAGTATCCAGAATTTAGCGATCGCCGCGATCGCGCCCAAGAGTTGCTATCTGACATTTTAGGAGACGAACCCAGACCTTTCTATGTCCGCCGCAAAGGGCCGGGAGAAGAAGCGGGCGAAGAAAAATGGGAACTCGCGATCGCCACAGATATCGAAGCAGCAAAATTACCAGAAATCCTTGAAAAACGGCAAAAAACATTAAGTTTGGTGGCTCTTGTCACCGAAGGCAGATCCGATGGCTTGCGCTTACTTTCTGCTCGTTTAGTTTCCCCAGAACGGGGACGTAGTGATGGTTTTTCCGTTCTCTTCTTCCTAAGTCTGCACCTCAATCACCAGTCTCGAATGGGAGTGCCAATTTCAGCTTTAAATCGCATGAAAACTGTTCCCTTTTGTGGGGATTGTGTGCCGACAGAAGAACAGTTAAAAGGTTGGAAAGCCTTTTTAAAGATTGAAGAGCGAATTGCTAAGACGCGAGAATTTTTCGTGCCTTTTTATGGTCATAACTACGGCTCTGCTACCCGCAAAATTACTTTTGAGATTACTGTATCTGAGGCAAAACTTGACAAATCATCAGGAATTTCTCTCAAACAGGATGACTTCTGGACAAGAGCAGCTAAGGCGAGAAATGAGGATATAAAACTTGTAGTGCGAGTTGAAGAAAGCCGTGAGGAAGATGATAGCACATCTGGTAAAGAATCTGTAAAGCAGCCTGCAAAGTGGAATGCAATTTTATTAGGATCGATTGAAGAGATTGACAGAGAAAAGGGATTTGTCCGCGTGAGACTCGATTCTGAGTTAGTAGAAAAAATAGGAGAAGGACACTATCAGTTGCCGAAAATAGGCTTTTTGTCTTTCGAGGCTGCGGGAGATTTAACTCAAATTAAGCGACAGAAAAAAGCTTTAGACGATCTGCAAATGGGAATTGCTCAGAATCCCTATGTAGGAGAATTTTTCTTTGATGCTTCTCAGGCAAGACCCTTACAAACAACTGTTAAACTGAAGCCAGAGGATTTGCTGCTATCTGGGGCAAATGAGGATCAAGTTGCAGCAGTAGAAGCTGTCTTATCTGCACCCGATTTAGTGCTAATTCAAGGGCCACCAGGAACGGGGAAAACGACTGTAATCGCTGAAATTTCCTATCAAGTTGCGCTACGGGGTGGGAGGACTTTAATTGCTTCTCAAGCAAATTTAGCTGTTGATAATGCGTTGAGTCGCTTAATTCATAGTCCCGTTATCCGCGCTTTGCGAAAGGGCCGTGCGGAACGAGTTGAAGAGGAAGGTTTGCCATTTTTGGAAGATAAAGTAATTGGCAATTGGCTGAGAAATACGGCTGATGACTGCGAGAAGCGATTGGTAAAACAGCGGGAAAATATAGATTTTTTTAGGGAATTGTTAGTAGGATCGGAGCGGTTTTATGCGTATTTGCGAGACGAGGAAAATTTACAAGAAAGTCAAGAGGAGTTGCGATGGTATAAGGTAGAGTTAGAGGAAACCTGTAAAGCGCAAGAAAGTGTCTATGAAGAAGCGGAAGCTAAACAGCG
Organism: Kamptonema formosum PCC 6407; assembly: GCF_000332155.1. Taxonomy (GTDB): domain Bacteria; phylum Cyanobacteriota; class Cyanobacteriia; order Cyanobacteriales; family Microcoleaceae; genus Kamptonema; species Kamptonema formosum. The sequence continues at coordinate 112,892 of NZ_KB235908.1, forward strand.
CGAAGTTGTTGAATATTTCCTTCCTAGTTTGGAATCGCTAATGTCTAAATCTTCAGTTGATTGGGAAGATGTAGCAGTAATTAATTTATTGACAGCAGCTATCAAACTCTGCGACAGTACCAAAGACCTTAGATTGGGGTATATTTCTGAAGGAAACTTCAAGGTAAATGTTGAAAAAGCAGCTAGAATGGCTGCCGAGCTAGGTCTTCAACCTCCTCACGATTTACGGCTGAATCCTTTTAGTTTAGCGGCTTGGTTAAAGGAGCAAGGTCTTCCACAAATTCAGATGTCATTGTCTCATTGTATAAATGCGATATCATCCATCAGAGAAGCGGCAGAAGCTGCACGAACACTCCGTGAGAAGTCCGCCGCCGTTCAAAGTTTGGAAACAAACTATCAGCGATTTATTACTCTTACCGCCCAGAAAAATTTACAGGAAACCATCAAAAGTTGTGAAAACAAAAAATTAAGAATTGTTGCAGTCAGAAGTGAAATAAACCAGTGGAAATCAACCGCTTATCAGAGGATTTATGTAGCAATGAAGCAATGTGTAGAAACTAATCGAGCCTTTACAGATGAGCTGATTCAACTACCGCTGGATGTGGTGTCATTTGTAAAAGCTAATCCCGCCCCTTGGGGAGCTCATCTCGACAAGTGTAAGTTAAAAATTGCTATTTTAATTACTAGAAAAAGTGAAGCCAATAAAATTGCTCTTGTTGAGCGGCAACTGAACGGGGTAGCCAAGGAAGTTATCAGTAGTATTGCTACTACTACGCGAAACTGGCTGAGCCAACAACAGGAATTAGAGCAAAACCAGAAAACCTCTGTTTTGAAATCCCTAAAAAACTGGGAATCCACAGCTTATGAGAGCGTATATGAGGAGTTAAAAAAATGTGTAGAAGAGAGGCGAAGATTTACAGATAACATGATTAAATTGCCACCTGATTTGCTGGCAAGTGTTCCTGTAAAACCTCAGCCTTGGCGTTCTAACCTCGATAGGTGTCGCTCGAAAATTGCTAATTTAATTGCCAAACAAAGTGAAGTGCAAATCCCCAACTTTGATGCGGAATTAACTCCCATTGCAGCCGAAGCGATTGATGGTATTGCTGCCAGTATATCTCAATGGCTAGAGCAGAAGCAACCGGAAGCAGAAAAACAACTCCAGCAGCTAAAACAACAGCTTAAAGAACAGCAGCAAGCGATAACCAGGCAACAGCAGCAACAGCAGGCAATAGCAAATGCTAAAAAGGAATTAGAGGTTCTTCAGCGTGAAGCTGAAGCCAAGTCACAAAGAGCGATGCAAGCCTTAGCAGAATTGAGCAAGGAGTCAGGTATTCCCGCAAACTTACGCAGTTTCGCTATGCGGTATCAATCTTTTCCTTCTCTTTCACAAGCGATCGCTAACATACCTGTATCAGAATTTCCCCAACGAGCGAAGTGGTGGGAAAATCAGATAAATCAGTTTGAAAAATTAATCTCCTCACTCGATCCATTATTGGAACTGCGAGTAATAAAAAATGCTCTTACAACCATTCAAGGAATCTTACAAAAGGGGGTTGATAAAGCCTTAAATCAACTTCGAGAATGTCAAAATCAGCTTCAGCAAATGGAAGTTGAACTGCAACAACTCCAACAACAACTGCAACTATCACCCACTTTAATTTCTGAACGAAAATGGTGGGAGTCAGCATGGCAAACTATCCCCGATCGCCTTAAACCGCCAATCCCCGCCAACGGCTTATTCGATCTCAACTTCTTACGCACAGTAAAAGCACAATTCGATGCTTGGCATCAACAACTCACTCAAGAAGAATACCATCTCAAACGCTATCAAAACCTGATTCAAGATTGGATAGCCAAACTTCGTAACCCTTCCGAACAAGATCAGAGCGAATTGAGGCGAATTTATATCGACAATGCTAACGTCATCGGCATTACTTGTAGCCAAGTAGCTGGCTACGGTTTCAAAGAATTCAGCAATTTTGATGTAGTCATCATTGACGAAGTGAGCAAATGTACGCCTCCAGAAATTCTGATTCCTGCACTCAAAGGCAAAAAATTAGTATTGATTGGTGACTATCGCCAATTACCGCCAATGCTACATGAAAAGAGCTTAGAAGAAATCGCGACAGAAATGGGAAGCGAACCGGATGATATCAACTTTCTGGAAGAATCTTTATTTAAGAAACAATTTGAAACTGCACCAGAAAGCATCAAGCGACGGCTGACTATTCAGTATCGGATGCACCCCCACATTATGGGAGCGATTAATCAATTTTACGACCATAGCCTGCGTTGTGGAATTATTGAGCCTGAGAAGGTGCGATCGCACAATTTAGCAGGCGACATCATCCGAGCAGAACAACACCTAATCTGGGTAAAAATGCCTCAAGAACAGAGTTTTGAAGAGCAGTTAGAGGGAACTTCTAGGTATAATCTTAAGGAAGTCGATGCGATTGACATTCTGTGTGAGCAAATGGAGGATGTTTGGAGTCTGAAAGTTGCGGAAGGACAACCGAAAAAAGAAATCGGTATCATTACCTTTTATGGTGCTCAATTGAGGCGAATTGAGGAAATGCTTAGCAATCGCAAATTCCCCTCACTTTCCATTAGAACGGGTACTGTTGACAGATTTCAGGGTATGGAACGGCCGATTATTATTGTCAGCATGGTCAGGAATAATTCTGAGGGAGATATTGGCTTTGCTAAAAAGCCAGAACGGGTAAACGTTGCCTTTTCCCGAGCTCAGGAATTGCTGGTAATTGTGGGATGTCATTCACTTTTTACAAAGCACAAAGGTAAAGTGGGAAGTATGTATTCAGAAGTAGCAAATATTGTACGCCGAAATGGAGGTCTGATTGATGTTTCTAGTATCCTCTCCTAAACCAATTGATCCCCAATTACAGGAATTAGTCCAACAAATAGAAAAGCAAAGTCCGGCTGGCATATCAGTGCTGGCTGGTCGCCAATTCCGCTACTGTTTAAAGCAAATATCAGTAGAAGTTACTATTAGCGAACCCCGCAAATTTAACATCCTTGAAGAGTTTATCCTCCGTGCTGGCATAGAGAGTGAATGGACACCCACCGAAAATGAATTAGCAGTAGCTTTAGGTCTCGATCCTGTATTCGTGGAAAATACTGCTAATACTCTGCGAAGTTTAGAAACTTTAGCCTGGACACCGGATGCCAAAATTATTCTAACTCCTCAAGGTAGGCAATTTTACGAGGAAGGTTCTGTACCACAACCGCCACAAAAAAAGCAGATTTATGCGATTGCTGACCCCTTGCAGGAAAATCTATTTTTTCTATCTTCCCCTTTAGAAGGAGTACAAATTGATCTGCCAATTCTTGAAGATTTTATCGCAATAGAAAATCATTATCAAGATTTTAATGAGTTATATATTGAAGAACTTCAGCGCATTATTCAAGCTTCTAGTTTAGGATTGCACGTTCCTGAAGATGGCAAAATTATTACTGCTGCTTCTTTCACCTCTGAGAGTCAAGCTATCTGGCAATCTGTTTCAATTTTTGTGATTTTTGATGCACTGGAAGATGCAGTTAAGTTGCAAGTAAGACGAGGAAAAGAAATTTTACACTATGCCTCAGATTTACTCGATATTTTGCAAACTGAAGGCAAAGTTTCTTTACAAACTTTGTTGTATCTGAGTGATGAAACAATTGCTGCGGAGCGTGAGCAGCTCCTCAATCAACGAAATAAAGAAGTTGAAGACAGAATTAAGAAGATTGAACAGCAGGCGATTGAAACTGTTAAAGAATTGAGGGAAACTGGGGAGCAAGTTTCGCCGAAGGGAAGCGAGGAAAAAGACCAGGTGGTTTTGCTACGAGATAGTCAAATTCGGCAGTCTTTCTTAGAAACTTTGAGAGGAGGGAAGCATCAAATCTTAATTTATTCTCCTTGGGTGAGCAAGGAAGTGGTAGATAATGAGTTTATTCAATTACTTCAAAACTTAGCTAATAGAGGAGTGTGGATTTTAATTGGTCACGGTATTTCCCGGCGACAACAGGATGAAACTCGACCAATTCCGCCACAAGTTGAGCAAAAGCTGAGAGAAATTAAAACGCGGGAAGGTTTATCCGCAGTGCAGGTATTTTGGCTGGGAAATTCCCATGCGAAGGAAGTTGTAGTAGATCGGAACATTCATTTATGCGGTTCCCACAATTGGCTATCTTATCGAGGCGATAAGTTACCGCGTGGTGAGACGGTTTATCAGGTTACAGCTACTGATAAAGTTGAGGCAGCTTATGAATTTCTGGCGGTTCGGTTTAAGGATTATGCTAGAGAATTATGGGAGTCAGCGGTGAAAAATCGCGATACTAATTTAGCTGAAACATCGCTTTGCACTTGGGGAGCGTTGGGAATGGAGGAAATGGCATTAAGCGAATTGCAACTTGCTAATTGGTTAGAACTTTATCCAGTGTGGCTAAATGTGGTTCGTCAGGGGTTAAGATCGAAAAAGATATCGCCGGATTCAGCTTATTTGGCAACAGCGGTTTCAATGGTGAGTCAATTTTCAGTGGATGACTCTAATATTGAGTTATTGCGGTCGAATTTGCGTCAATTGATAGGTGCGATCGCAACGTTAAATCGCCACCAAGCTTTGAAGCTATTAAATGAACATTGGTCACAATTCCGTCGCCTGAACATTGCAGACTCGGCGTTAGTAAAGCCTGATGATTTTCTCTCCAAATATGCTGTTAAAGAACCGGATCGCCCTCAAAAAACATCAGGTAAACCTAGAAATAGCCCCGCTGTCGCCAACCGCAAAGTAGCAAATTAACCCCTTATCCTATCAGGGGTGCAGCATAAGGGCTACAGTTTAATTGAGTTTAATTAATTTTAATTTAGGCGATCGCCGCAATCTGGGCGGCGGCTTCAGACCCGACAACATCCTCCCTGCAATGGTTTGGGGGCGCTTGTCGCCCCCTGAAGATTATTGGTGCCAACTCATGAGAATGTTGTTTTATAAGTGACAACAATAATTCCACTTCGCTGCTAGTCATGCTAATTTTCCCAGGCAGCCTCCTGGCTAAAAGACGTTGAAGTTTGGCAGTGAGATTGGTTAGCGGAGTAACTTTTGATTGACTGTGGCTCGCGCCCTCTAACGGCGCAGAATCTTCGTTAACTAACTGGCGCTGCAACCGTTTGGCGATCGCTTCTAATTCCTGAATCTGGTTACGCCGCTCGATCGCCGCTAACCACCGCTTGTACTTTGGATTAGAAGGCTTACCCAAGTAGCACCGTTGTTTGACCTTCTTATCCTGTTCCTGCATCAGCTTGTAATAGTGATAAACCTTACCCCCTGGTCGATTGCGAGCACTAAACCGGGAAATCCACACGCGCTCCGGCGCTACTTCTCCTTCTGTTTGTAGGAGTTGGATCTGAGAGCGGATGTGCTGGATTCTTTGCTGGATGGGGTTCATAGACTGGTTAGCGGAGACAAATTTATTTAGGTAATTTAACTATACTACCTCCGCTAACCAAATGTCAAGAACCAGCTACAGGCTATTTAAACCTCCACTAATTTTTTAAGCAAGGCCGCGATCGCGGCCTTTTTTGGGAATGAAGTTTTAATTAACTATGGAAACTATAACAACAGCCGAAAAAATCGCCCGTCTCAACGATCAATTGCGTCAAGGAGATACAAAAATTGGTGAAATTCGGATCACTCGAACTGTAAAAGCTCTTCCTCACGAACAGCAACAAAAGTTACTGCAATTGGTAAAAGATTTTAACAGTTTTGAGGCAGGCAACGATCCCTACGGAGAACGAGATTTCCTTACCATTAAACTTGGTGGCGAAACCTACTTTGCCAAAATTGATTATTTTGACAAACAAGCTTGGCTGGAAAATAGAGAAGTGGGTTCAAATTTTCCCGAAGATCCCGATCAAACTTGGAGAATTGCTACTCTAATGAAATCGGACGAGTATTGAAGATGGGGAGTAGGGGAAGAGTGCTAATTTGCTCTTCCTCAAGTCCTTAATTAATTAATATAATTTGTAGCAGATTCCCCTCATTAGGAACTATCCCCATTAAGAAAGAGCTTTTCGAGAATATTTACTAGGCTTTTTTTGGGTTTAATACTGTCTGAATTGCCCGATCTAAAAACTCGATAAAATCACTAGGATAAGTAGAAAATTGATTCTTCCTCACCTTGGATTTGAGAGGTGTCGAGTTATAATGTTTGGTGTAAGCATCGTCAGCAAAAGATTGAATCAGTTCAATTTGACTAGGGTTAACTGTAATTCCCAAGACTTTAATACGTTCAGGCACTGTCCAAGTTGCTTTTTCTCCATTACTAGGAGAGCTACCATTTTGAGCAATAGATACTAGGCTTTTTTCTGAAGTTTTAGATTGTTCTGTATCTGCTATTGCAGTGCAATCGTTACTGCTACCATTTTCTAAAATTCCTGCCTCTGTCAAATATTCTTCTAAGATGGGAATTATAGAGCGATACCACTTCAATTGATTACCGCTCCACTTGTTTGTCGAGGAGGTAGCCAGTAAGGAAATACCATGAGTTTTACCCGCTTCTGTCAGTATCCAAATCCGCTTGGCTTCGTTGCGCTCTTGATATCCCAATACCACTAGAGCTTTATTGACGACATCTGGCTTGATTTTTAACTCTAAGCTGTCTGTGAGCACCGCTGCTAGTTCCGTCACTGTCATCCCAACTTCTGTCAGAGGAGAAGCTGCGCCAATCAGTTGTTTTGCAGTCTCTGCTATCCCTCGCAATTCTGGATACATTGATGCCAGTGAGTTAAACTTGAACTGGGCGATCGCGGAGGCACTTAATCCGGTATCTTGTAGCCAAGCAGTCAAGTGGTCAATTGTCTCTATAGCAGCAGCAATTTCTTCGGAAGTGGGCATTTTTGCAGTTGGAGAATTCATAAAAGAAGTTGGGTACGTGCAAATAATAATAATTATCTCCCCATACTTATGAGGCTGAAAGATATTGAAATCAAGCATACCCTAAATTATCCCCTAATGCAATACTCAAGCCCTTTCTAACCTAACGTCTTAGTATGTCAAACTTGAATACAACTAAAATACACCTAATAAATTAGTGTTATTTCATTTATTAACTTTTGTATAAATTTCAGCTACCGCTGATGAGTGTTTGAAAAATAGTAGAACAAACCTACTCTATGATTCAAACACTGGTAAAACCAAAGAATTTTCAATTAACTTCTCAACAAAACAATGCCCTCCAACTCATCGAACAATTTCTCACAAGTTCTAAACGGGTATTCGGGCTATTTGGATATGCAGGTACGGGAAAATCCACCCTTGTCAACCTCGTCGCAGAACAATTAATCAGCGCTGGAAAAAGAGTCGCTTTCACCGCTCCTACCAATAAAGCAGTAGGCGTATTGCGACGGATGGCTAATGAAAAAGGACTCATAGGAGTAGACTTTATGACCATCCACCAACTACTAGGATTAGCTCCAGTCAAACAGGGGCAAAATAAAATCCTCAAACAAGTTTCTCCTTCTTTCCTTCACCTATACGACACCATCTTTCTTGATGAGTGTAGTATGGTGACAACAGAACTGTGGAATATCATTCAAGAAAGAATTGCTAATACTTTGCTCCTGGGCAGTAATCGGCAACTTATTGTCATGGGCGACCCCGCACAATTGCCTCCTGTTAATGGCGAAATAGAAGAGAAAAAATCTCAAGCTTTCAACATCCCTGAAAAAGCCATTTTAACAGAGGTTGTTAGGCAAGGTGCGGGTAGCCCTCTGCTAGAATTTATAACAGCTTGCCGCACGGCTGTCAAGAGCAAAAAAGCATTCCAACCCTTCTCCAAATTCAGCTTTGATAAAAAAAACGGAGCTTTCCTAGTCAGAGAAGAAACGCTGTTGAAATATGCCTTAAAAAAGTTCTCTTCTACTTTCCCTCAAGACCCCGACTGCTTTCGCATCCTTTGCTACACTAACGAGCGCGTTGCCTACTGGAATAGCAAAATCAGAGCTAAAATTTACGGTAAAAATGCTCCCAGATTTATGATGGGGGAGAGGTTAATCAGTAAAGCTCCTGTTATTGCTCCCGACGGCAAAACTGTCATCCTGTCCACATCAGCAGAAGTAGAAATTGCCGAATTTAAAGAGGATAGGTACTCTGGGTATAAAGCTTGGAATCTTCAGGTTAAAACCGATGTAGGCGACCTCCGCCAAATCTACATCCTCCACGAAAGTGACACTCGCCGATTCCAACAGGACAATGCTAGGTTACTGCAAAGTGCTAAAAGCAATCCAAGCTTATGGAAAGCATGGTATAACCATTGTGAAATCTTTGCAGACATGAGAAATTGTTGGGCAATTACTGTGCATAATTCTCAAGGATCTACCTTCACGGAGGTGGGAATTGACAGCAGTGATATCGGCAGGAAAGTTGCTACTAAATTGCTGTATCTTGCTCAAGTTTTTCCTTGTCAAAAATCTCAATTTATTAAAGAATACCGCGACAGTATTCGAGCGCACAATCAGCTTATGTACGTGAGTTGTAGTCGTGCGAAGCAGCGGGTTTTTGTTACTAAGTAAGCCTAGTTTATATTGGCTGAATGGCACTTTTAGAGTTTAAGGGCGATGCCTGGGGACTTCGACGGTTCCGGCTGAGCGCGAGCCGTCGAACGCTGGCTACTCCTACTTGCTTGCAGTCTGACAAGACGATCGCCCTTGGAATGTGCTATTTTTTAATCGTACTCAAGAGCGATTAAAACAAAGCAGGGAGTACATACCAATACAGAACTAAAAGCTGAGAAAATTGTTAGGTTGCGATCGCACTCTTTATCTCACCAAAAAAGTTGCACAACTTAAAAGAGTGCCACACAGACGGAATTAGTGTCAAAGTTTCCCAGAGGAGGGTATGAGTTTAACTAGAGCAATTCCAGAACTGGGTCAGCTAGTCAAAGTGCGATCGCGCCAATACGTCGTCACCGAAATCCGGCCCACTGCCATACCTGTTAATCCCATGCTACCAGGGTTACAGCAGTTGCAAAACCTGGTGATGCTTTCCTCTGTGGAAGATGATGCTTTGGGAGAAGAATTACAGGTAATCTGGGAATTAGAACCGGGGGCTTTTATTCGCGAACGGATGGAACTACCGCCACCTACAGGTTTTGATGAACCCGCTAAATTAGACGCTTTTTTGGATGCGGTACGCTGGGGGGGCGCTTCAACTGCTGATATTCGTACTATACAATCTCCCTTTCGCAGCGGTATTGATATTGAAGATTATCAGCTTGACCCCGTTGTGCGTGCCATTCAAATGCCCCGCGTTAACTTACTAATTGCTGATGATGTAGGATTAGGGAAAACCATTGAGGCGGGATTAGTCGCGCAGGAGTTGACAATTCGCCATCGTTGCCGCCGTATTTTGATTATCTGCCCTTCAGCGCTACAAATTCAATGGCGTGACCAAATGCGGGATAAATTTGGTTTAGATTTTCGGATTGTGGATAGTAACTTGATGAAGGAGTTACGGCGTTCTCGCGGGATTCATGTTAATCCTTGGCAGCATTTTCCCAGATTGATTACCTCGATCGATTTTATCAAGCGCGATCGCCCCCTGCGTCTTTTTCGCGAACTCCTCCCCGCCGAAGGCGAACCCCTCTATCCCCGCCGTTTTGACTTGCTGATTGTCGATGAAGCACACAACGTCGCACCATCCGGCGGCGGAAAATATGCAGTTGACTCGCTCCGAACCACTACAATTAGATTATTAGTTCCTCATTTTGAACACAAATTATTTTTAACCGCAACTCCCCATAACGGTTATCCCGAAAGTTTCACCGCTTTATTAGAATTGTTAGACTCCCAAAGATTTGCTAGGGGTGTTTCTCCTGACAAAAACCAACTGCAAGTTGTCATGGTGCGGCGACTGAAACAGGAGATGCAAAACTGGGATGGTTCGCCTCTATTTCCAGTACGGAATTTAGCACCTATTTTAGTAGATTATCCCGCCGGAGAACGGAGGGCGCACGCAGCTTTAAAACATTACACCGAATTACGCGGTAAAGGTGTGGCAGATAATACAGAAAAGTATGCTACTGAATTTGTTTTAAAACTGTTAAAGAAACGCTTGTTTTCTTCACCCGAAGCTTTTGCGATTACCTTAGCCCAGCACGAAAAATCTTTAACTTCAGCCCGTCGCCGGACTGCTACCACTTTATCACGACCAACTGAGGGAATTTTACGCCGTCAATTAGAGCAAGTTGAAGAAGAATTTGCCGATGATGCGGTTTACGAAGAAGCAACCGATGAAGCAATTACTAATACTAGCAGATTGTTTCGCCCACTTTCGCCAGCAGAACAACAATTATTACAAGAAATGCGAGACTGGGCAGAAGATGCCGCCAAACGACCGGATGCCAAAGCTCAAGAGTTATTGAAGTGGATTCATACTCAGATTAAACCTAATGGAAAATGGTCGAAAGAACGGGTTATTATTTTCACCGAATATCGCGCCACTCAAAAATGGTTGTATAATTTATTAGCAGCCGAAAGATTAATCGAAGGAGACAGATTGATGACTCTTTATGGCGGCATGGTTTCGGAAGATAGGGAAAAAGTCAAAGCCGCTTTTCAAACCGACCCTGATATTTCGCCTGTGAGGATTTTACTGGCAACTGATGCAGCTTCGGAAGGGTTAGATTTACAGAATTATTGTTCTAAGTTGATTCATTATGAAATTCCTTGGAATCCGAATCGGATGGAACAGCGGAATGGCAGAATTGACCGTCACGGACAAAAAGCTCAGGAGGTTTTAGTTTATCATTTTGTCGGCAAAGATTATAAACAAAATTCGGTAACGGGAACTAAACCGGGTGATTTAGAAGGTGATTTAGAATTTTTAATGCGGGCGGCATTAAAAGTTAATAATATCAGAGAAGATTTGGGTAAAGTGGGTATGGTGATTGCCCAGCAAGTAGAAGAAGCAATGTTAGGATATCGGACTACTTTAGATACTAGCAAATCTGAACGGGAATCGGAACCTGTGCGACGGATGTTAAAGTTTGAGCGCAAAGTGAGAGAACAGATTGATAAATTGCGCGAACAATTAAACGAAACTCGCCAGAATTTACGGTTGACTCCTGATAATATAGAATCAGTAGTAAAAATTGGGTTAGAGTTAGCAGAACAACCGCCACTGATAGAAACTCAGATAGTAGGTTTAAAGGGAAAAGCTTTTTATTTACCAGCCCTAAAAAGCAGTTGGGCGATGTGTAGCGAAGGGTTAGCCCATCCCCATACCAAGGAGATTCGCCCCATTGTTTTTGACCCGGAATTAGCCCAGGGTAAAGATAATGTGGTGTTAGCACATTTGAATCATCGGTTAGTACAAATGTGTTTGCGCTTGTTGCGGGCTGAGGTGTGGTCTGGGGAGGAAAGAAAATGCTTGCATCGCGTGACGGCGAGGTTAGTTTCTGCTAGTTCGGGGTTGGAAACTCCGGCGGTGGTTGCTTATGGTAGATTGGTGATTTTAGGAACCGACCAACAACGGTTACATGAAGAGGTGATTACGGCGGGGGGAATGTTGAAGGATGGGAAATTTACCCGGTTAAAAGTGATGCAATTGCAAGGGGCGTTAAATGCAGTTTTACCAGACGCAGCGCCAGATAGCGTTCAACAAAAATTAGCCGAAATTTGGCCGAATTATGCCGATGAATTGCTGAAAACTTTGCAGGCGCGGATGAGTGATAGAACTGCTAGTTTACAACGGGATTTGCAGAACCGGGCTGATAAAGAGGTGGCGGATATTACGGCTATTTTAACTGAGTTAAAGCTTAGTATTGAAAAAGAGTTTGTTGAACCGGAGTTTAAGCAATTGGAGTTATTTAATACGGAGGAAAAAGCACAATTTGAGCGAAATGTCAATAGTTTAAAGTTGAGGATTGAGCAAATTCCTCGCGAGATTGAACAGGAAACGGATCTGATTAGGGCGAGATTTGCTAATCCAACGCCGCGATTGTTTCCTTTGGCGGTGACATATTTAGTTCCGCAGAAACTTGTGAGGTAAATTAATATCAATAAAGGCACTGAAGTGCCTACTACAAACAAGTTCGTAGTAAGCACTTTAGTGCAAATGGAGATAAAACAAATGGCGTACAGCGATTTTAAGTTAAATGAAGTAAGTCAACGGTTTGGATTGACGGTGAATGAAGCGTCGGGAATGTTTGCGGATGTACCGGAAGCAGAATGTAGCGATTTACTGGTGACAATTCTAGGTGAAAATGTTGATTTGGCGGTGGCGATTAATACGGAAAAAGCCCGTTCAGAAATGATTATTACTCCAGTTTTGTTAGAGATAAGGCGCAAATTTAAGGGTCAAATTAGCTTATTTTCGGGGGTGGACTTTACGGTTGATGTCCAACAAGGTTTAAATGGGTTTTGTGATTTTATCATTAGTTCATCGAAAGAACAGTTATTTGTTCGCGCCCCGGTAATTACGCTGGTGGAGACGAAGAATGAAAACTTAAAATCGGGGTTGGCGCAGTGTATTGCGGAAATGGTAGCAGCACAGTTATTTAACGAACTACAAGGAAATCAAATTAAAAGTATTTATGGAGTCATCACCATCGGCACGATTTGGCAATTTTTAAAGTTACAGGATAAAGTAATTTCGATCGATTTAAGCGAATATTATATTAAGGATATCAAGAAAATTTTAGGTATCTTAGTCAGCGCCATTCAACAGCAATAAAAACCCCACTCCCGACTCCCCACTCCCGACTCCCGACTCCCGGTAGTCCTGCATAAGTAATGATGAAACTCCATATAACCCTATCTGTGTAGGGATTGAGGGAGCAAAAATCCTAACTCTTGCACCACTCCCTACTCCCCACTCCCCACTCCCCATTACCCATCATGTCTACCGCACGTCACCACGCCGAATGGTTATCTCTGGTTGAAGCTTCCGGGCCTTTTTTAAGTTTACCCGTATTGCTGAAAGTGTTTCCCAGTGGGTTAGATGCCCATGACTCGGAACATTTTAAGCTGTTACGGTTAGCCTATGAAGAATGGCAGGATAATCAACTGGGGGCGCGTCCTGAAAAAGCGATTCATCGCGCTTGGGTGGAATTTGTTTTGCGGCAGACTTTGGAATTGCCGGAAGAGGTATTGTTAGAAGGGCAGCGCATTCCGCCTGGGTTGCAAACCACTGTTGCAGAACAGGGCGAAACTCTCCGGCCAGATTGGGTAATTGTTAATCCTCAAGAAACACCCAATACAGGGACACCCCGGCTATTAGTTCAGATTGTACCTGCCGAACAGGATTTGGAGAAACCTTTGGCAGGACAACGCTGGAAAGCGAGTCCGGCGACTCGGATGATGGAATTATTGCACGCTGCTAATGTGCGGTTGGGATTGGTGACAAATGGCGAACATTGGATGTTAGTTAATGCGCCTAGAGGGGAAACGACGGGTTTTATTTCTTGGTACGGGACGCTGTGGTTGGAAGAACATTTGACGCTGCGGGCGTTTCGCAGTTTGTTGGGGGTGAGGCGGTTTTTTGGGGTGGATGACTCGGAGACGCTGGAAACCTTGCTAACTCAAAGTGTCACAGACCAGCAGGAGGTTACAGACCAACTGGGGTATCAGGTGCGTCAGGCGGTGGAGGTGCTGGTACAGGCGTTAGACCGCATCGACCAGGATAGAAATCGCAGTCTTTTACAAAATATCTCGGAAACTCAGCTTTATGAAGCGGCGCTGACGGTGATGATGCGTTTGGTGTTTCTGTTTTCAGCCGAGGAACGGAAGTTGATTCCTTCGGCGGGGGGAGAAGCGCTTTATAACGAATATTATGCCGTTTCTACGATCGCGGCCAAGTTACGCAGCGATGCGGATAAGTTTGGCGAGGAAGTGTTGGAACGCCGCAGCGATGCCTGGTGTCGCTTGTTGGCGACGTTTCGCGCTGTGCATGGGGGAATTCGCCACGATTTGCTGGATGTTCCTGCTTATGGGGGGAGTTTGTTTGACCCGGACAGATTCCCGTTTTTGGAGGGGCGAGTGCGGGGAACTCGCTGGCAGGAGATTTCTGCTGAACCTATCCCGGTGAACAATCGGATTGTGTTGCATTTGTTGGAAGCGTTGCAAATTTTGCAAATCAGAGTGGGTGGGACGCTGGAACCGCGCCGACTTTCGTTTCGGGCGCTGGATATTGAGCAAATCGGTCATGTCTATGAAGGCTTGCTCGACCATACCGCAGTCAGGGCAACGTCTCCGGTTTTAGGATTGATTGGGACGCGGGAACGGGAACCAGAGGTGGCGCTTTTGGAGTTGGAGCGGCTGCAAGCCAAGGGGGAGGAGGATTTGGTCAAATTTGTCAAAGAGCAGTCGAATAAGTCCCCTGCTGCCCTGCGTAAGGCTCTCTCAGTGGGGATTTTGCCAAGGGTGCAGGAGCGGTTGCGGGCGGCTTGCAATAATGATGGGGAATTGTATCAGCGCGTTTTGCCGTTTGCCGGATTGATTCGCCTGGACACGCTGGAGTACCCAATGGTGATTCCAGAGGGCAGTGTCTACGTCACCCAAGGTTCAAATCGTCGGGAAACGGGGACGCATTATACACCGCGCAGTTTAACTGAGCCGATCGTGCAATATACCCTGGAACCGTTGGTTTATGAAGGGGTGGCTGAGGGAAAGCCGAAGGAACAGTGGCGGCTCAAGTCAGCGAAGGAGTTACTGCAACTCAAAGTCTGCGATATGGCGATGGGGAGTGGGGCGTTTTTGGTGCAGACTTGTCGCTATTTGGCGGAACGTTTGGTGGAGGCGTGGGAAGGGTTGGAACGGGAAAATCCGGGTCAGGTAGTGATTGCGCCGGAGGGGACTTTATCTAAGTTTCGTCCTGATGAGTGTCCGATTCCGAAAGATAGTGACGAACGGTTGGCGGTGGCGCGGCGGATTGTGGCGGAACGCTGTCTCTACGGGGTGGATAAAAATCCACTAGCGGTGGAGATGGCGAAGTTATCGCTGTGGCTGATTACGTTAGCGAAAGGGCGTCCGTTTACGTTTTTAGATCATGCCTTCAAGTGGGGGGATTCGCTGGTTGGGGTGAATTTGGAACAGTTGCGCTACTGGAATTTGGACACGACTGGTACGCCTGCTTTGTTTGCCGATAAGATTCGCCGGGAGGTTGAACAGGTAATTGAGTTGCGGCGGCAAATTGCAGCGAAACCTGGGATGACGGCGCAAGACCAAACGGAGAAGGCTTATTTGTTGGCGAAAGCAAATGCGATCGCCAATGATTTGCGCGATGGCTGCGATTTGCTGGTTGCTAGTTATTTTAATGACTTGTCTGAGACGGAGCGAGAAGGGTTAAGGCAAACGCTGTTAACGGTGTTTCGGGATGGTGCAAGTGTTTCCGAACGGATGCGTCAGGTGCTGCCTGATTTGGAGAAGTTGCGTCCGTTTCACTGGCATCTGGAGTTTCCAGAGGTGTTTTTGGATGATTCAGCACCCAAGGGGTTTGCGGCTTTAGTGGGGAATCCTCCGTTTCAGGGAGGGAAAAAGATTACGGGTGTACTCGGCACGGATTATCGAGATTTTCTGGTAGAAAGAATTGCCAATGGAAAGAGAGGAAATGCTGATTTATGTGCTTACTTCTTCTTAAAGGCGCAACAGTTACTTAGTTTTAATGGAGGGTTTGGTTTAGTTGCAACAAATACGATTGCTCAAGGGGATACCCGTGAAGTAGGTTTAGACCAATTAGTTGCTAATGGTTGTGTAATCATCCGTACTGTTCCTAGTCGGAAATGGGAAGGAACTGCTAGTTTAGAAGTCGCTTATGTCTGGTTACGAAAAGGTAATTGGCAGGGGAAGTTTATTTTAGATGAAAAGCCTGTTGATGGAATTACAGCTCTTTTGACAACTCTGGGTAAAGCTGTAGGTAATCCTCATCGGTTAGTAGCTAATCAGGATAAATCTTTTATTGGTTCGTTAGTGCTGGGTATGGGTTTTGTCTTGACTCTAGAAGAAGCCCAAGCATTAATTGAAAAAGACCCTTGTAACAAAAATGTTTTATTTCCTTATTTGAATGGTGAGGATTTGAATTCTCGCCCAAATCAATCTCCTAGTCGTTGGGTGATTAATTTTAAGGATTGGCCGTTGGATGCTGAACATGACGATCCGAAAAAGCCAAAGGGCAAACCTTATGCGGTTGATTATCCTGATTGTTTGGCAATTTTAGAAGAGAAGGTTAAGCCTGAGAGAGAGATGAAAGCTGCTGATGTCGCCGCCGCCGCATGGTGGCAATTTTGGCGAATTCGTGCAGAACTCTATGATGCGATTTCAGATTTGGATCGGGTAATGGTAACTGCCCGTGTCAGCGCCCATCATTTTCTCGTACCTGTACGAAAAAATCAGGTATTTTCTGATCGCTTAGTTGTTATTGCATCACAAAGCTTTTCTGACTTTGCAATCCTTTCATCTTCGTTGCATGATTTATGGGCGCATAGACCAGGCACAACTACTCATGAAACTCGGAATACTTACTTCCCACAGGAATCTTTTGAAACCTTCCCTTTCCCCTCATCAACTTCAAACCTAGAAGGCATTGGCGAAAAATATTACACCCACCGCCAATCCATCATGCTTTATCGCCAAGAAGGATTAACCAAAACCTACAACCGCTTCCACAACCCCGACGAAACCGCCGCCGATATTCAACAACTGCAAGAATTGCACGTAGAAATGGATAACGCCGTCGCCGCCGCCTACGGTTGGCAAGACATAGACTTAGGGCATGACTTCCACGAAACCAAACAAGGATTGCGCTACACCATCAGCGAAACCGCACGGCGGGAAGTGCTAGATAGACTCTTGCTGCTGAATCACGAACGCTACGACGAAGAAAAAGCCCAAGGGTTGCACGATAAAGGGAAGAAAAAGGGGAAAAGTGGGGGGAAAACTGCTAAAAAACAGGTATCATCTGAGGGACAGTTAAGCTTATTTTGATTAGCAGATGAAACAAACGTTCGTAGTAGGGACTTCAGTCCTTATCGCACTAAAGTGCTTACTACAAACGTAAAATGTTCGTAGTAGGGACTTTAGTCCCTCTAGCACTAAAGTGCTTACTACGAAATTTATTCTACTTTTAGCCCACTGCATAATCACTCAATTCCCGCATGAAAGGAGGATAAAAACCTAACACAATATCTTGTTTTGGTACACCAAAATTGACTAAATCTGCTGCAATATCATGTTCTGTTGAATTGTAAAAAATCCAGATTTTCTCATTGCGAATATCAAGATGTATTATACAATCATGCACCCAGCGTTTATGCTGCCAACCCAGATGCACAATTTGATAGTGATTTCGCTGTGTATCAAAGATAGTTTCAACTTCAATATCACCATAAGCTGGCTTAATTTCTGCGTAACCCATCAATAATTGCTGTACAATTTGCTGATAGTTGGTTAATTGATCCGTTAGTTTTTCCATTGTGAAATTTGCTCCAGTTCAATGTCGTAAATAATCAATTTTACGGAATTTTCTTGCAGCATTGATGCTGGAAAATCAAGTTGAAAGAAGCTGTTATAGATTAAATCGGGTATGGCTAAATAGAGAATGCGATCGGGTTCTTCACGACGCAATGCAGCCCGATAGTTAATAAACTGCCCCAGTGCTGTATGAAACTCAGAAATTGCCGATGCACTAGCTAAAAAACTTTTGACTTCCACCGCAATTTTCTCATTTCCTCGCTCTGCTGCCAGTAATCGTTCTGCCCCCAAGTCAATTTCCATATCTACACCGCCCACTTTAATTTTAAGTGGATCGTGAGTAACATTCCACCCATCCTTAGTAAGAGCCGTCTTAACAACTTGATGAAAACGATCCTTAGCCACAATAGACGATTTAATATAAAGGTGCAATTTAAAACTATCACATTTAGTGAAAGATTGTGCGTTAAGCGTAGCCGTGACGCACCCTACGTATTTAAATGTGGTATTATGCTAAAAGGCTAAATTGCTAATTTATAAATATTACGAAATATTGCAATGTTATGAATATTATCCAACTCCCTGCTATACTACCTGGCAACTTAGACCTCGCAGCGATTAACGAACAGTTAAAAAATCGCGCCGCCCAACTAGATTGGAGTAGCGTCATTTCTGCCAACGAACAACATTTAGCAGTTTTATTAAAGGATCTTAGCTTAGATGATAGCGATGTCATCGACTTAGAAAATCCTACCATGTCCGATAACATTGCTCAAAAAGTTGTACATTATTTCAATACCCATCCAAATATTGAAGACAATACCCATCCAAATATTGAAGACAATACCCATCCAAATATTGAAAACAATTCTCCTTCTATTTTACCAACCATAAGTTATTATCAAATTCGGGCAAAATTAGAAAAAGCAATATTAAATGATTTACTCGGCCCAGCGGGAGGAGACTATGAAGAGATAGACGAAATGCGAGTTAGCGATCGCTACCTCGTCGGATTAATCGCACCTAGCGATCGGCATATTGTACCCGAAGAACTGGAAGAAACGCCCGAACAAATGGATGAATTAGCCATTTCCGGTAGCGGTACTTTAGAAGAAGGCACAACCGAAAGTAACATTCTCCCCGCCGAGAAAATGTTTCCCTCCGCAATTGGCATGACTTTTTGTGTTGATGGAAATGCCAAAATAATTAAAGTAAAAGCAGGGTGGGGACAATACGAAAGAGAGAAAAGCGAAAGCGCCCAAACTTCGACTGGCGAAGCAAAAACCTTGTGGCGACGCTACCCGATTCGAGGAACCTCACCGGATATTATCTTAAAAGTAGGTACGATTAATCCTTGGCAAATCGATCCAGAAAAAGCAGTATTTGTTCAAGGTCAAATTCGTCAACAGCATCAAGATTGGATCGTGACTCTCTTCTTAGTTAATGGACAAAAAGAACCGGAAATTAGACGCGATAGCGCTTGGTTATTTCAACCAGAACTAAGCGTTGAATCTGCCGACCCCAATTATCCCGATATTTTCATTAAACGGCGACTGAAACGCCAACTCGGTAAACTCAACCCCGTCTTATTTGCCGAAGAACAAGCAATGGCGATGCAGTACCGCGACTGCATAGAATTTGCCGTTGGACACGGGACAGGCGTACACGCAGAACTTTTAGGCGGAAAGTGCGATCGCGAAGCCAGCCAAAGGCATCGGGCTATCCGCCTTGCTACTAAAGTCGTCCCCGCCTACGAAGTTCCCCAAACTACGCCGCCAACTATTGAGGAAATACCGGGACTGGCGGGATTAATTTTAGATATGAAAGAACTAGCAGAAATTCCCGATTTATCAACTGCTTTAAGTTCTTTAACTATTGCTTATAGTGAATGGATTACCCAACAAAATGCGAAAATTGCCGACCCCGCCGCCGATTTAGGCGATTATCAGGATGCGGCAAAATCGGCATTGGCAAATTGTCAAATAACTTGCGATCGTATTCACGCAGGAATTGACTTATTACAAACAGATTCTAACGCCACTGAAGCCTTCCGATTTATGAATTTGGCAATGTGGCAACAGCGGATTCACTCAATTTATGCAGAAAATAAACGGCGCGGCGAAGCCAGCGAATGGGATAATATTGATATTCCCAAGAATCGCACCTGGAGACCGTTTCAGTTAGCTTTTATCCTGCTAAATCTTCCCAGTATCACCGAATTAGACCACCCAGATCGATGTCATCCCACAGATGCGATCGCAGATTTACTTTGGTTCCCCACTGGCGGCGGTAAAACCGAAGCCTATCTAGGATTAACAGCCTACACCATTGGACTGAGAAGATTGCAAGGAGATATTGCCGGACGTTCCGGCGCAGCAGGCGTTGCTGTCCTCATGCGCTACACCCTCCGCCTCTTAACATTACAACAATTTCAACGCGCCACAACCTTAATTTGTGCCTGTGAAGAAATCCGCCGTCAAGATGAAAATAAATGGGGAAAAGAACCGTTTAGAATTGGGTTATGGGTAGGGATGAAAACCACACCAAACCGAACCGAACAAAGCAATGAATTTCTCAAACAAAAACTCGGACAATACCAACCCACTAGCAGCGGTTCCCCCCATCAATTAACTAACTGTCCTTGGTGTGGTTCTCAAATTGACCCCGGCAAACAACATATTAAAGTAGAATCCTTTGCCAAAGGACAAGGACGCACTTTAATTTACTGTGGTGATAGTTTAGGGAAATGTTTATTTACCCAAAAACAATCTCCCACCGAAGGTTTACCCATCGTAGTTGTAGATGAAGAAATCTATCGTCGTTTGCCAACATTAGTGATAGCAACTGTTGACAAATTTGCCCAAATGCCTTGGAATGGTGCTGTACAAATGCTATTCGGACAAGTAGACGGATATTGCACCCGTCACGGTTTTCGTTCTCCTGAAATCGAAGATACAAACTCTCACCCCAGTAAATACGGACTCCCCACTGCTAAAACAATTCCTAGCAATCCCT
Organism: Kamptonema formosum PCC 6407; assembly: GCF_000332155.1. Lineage (GTDB taxonomy): Bacteria > Cyanobacteriota > Cyanobacteriia > Cyanobacteriales > Microcoleaceae > Kamptonema > Kamptonema formosum. The sequence goes on from NZ_KB235908.1 coordinate 133,368, forward strand.
TGCGCCCGCCAGATTTAATTATTCAAGATGAATTACACTTAATTAGTGGCCCTTTGGGAACCCTAGTCGGACTCTATGAAACCGCCGTAGATCGACTTGCATCCTGGGAAGTTAACGGTAAAATAGTTCGCCCAAAAGTAATCGCTTCCACTGCGACAATTAGACAGGCGCGTGACCAAGTACATAACCTATTTTTGCGCCAAGTGCAAGTTTTTCCCCCCCAAGGTTTAGATATTCAAGATAACTTCTTTTCCTGTCAGCGTCCGCCTTCAGAGGATTATCCAGGTCGGCGCTATTTGGGGATTTGTGCCACAGGAAGGCGATTAAAAGCAGCATTAATTCGCGTTTATACGGCAGTATTGGCAGCCTCTCAATATTTGTTTGAAAAATATGGCGATTCTGTTGACCCTTGGATGACCTTAGTGGGTTATTTTAACTCCATGCGGGAATTAGGAGGAACCAGGCGTTTAGTGGATGATGACATTCAATCTCGCTTAGGAAAAACCGACCGCCGAGGGTTAGCAAAACGTCTGAGGCTGGAAGTAGAAGAATTGACCTCGCGCAAAAATTCTACCGATATTCCCATTGTATTAAATTGGTTAGAAACTCCTTTTTCTTCAGAGAAGTCCAATAAAAGTAACAAGCGCAAACCCTTAGATGTTTTACTAGCTACTAATATGATTTCTGTGGGCGTAGACGTAAAACGTTTAGGCGTAATGGTAGTGACAGGTCAACCCAAAAACACTGCTGAATACATTCAAGCGACCTCGCGGGTAGGGCGAAGTTTCCCCGGTTTAGTATTTACTGTTTATAACTGGGCGCGACCGAGAGATTTATCCCATTACGAGCAATTTGAACATTATCATGCTACCTTCTATCAGCACGTTGAAGCCCTCTCAATTACTCCTTTTGCCCCCCGCGCCCTTGACCGAGGATTAGCTGCTTTATTCGTTTCCTTAGTGCGTTTGGCAGGTAGCGAATTAAACGCGAATGATAAAGCTGGTAGGATTTCTCGCCATCATCCTTATGTGGAAGCTGCTATGAATGCGATTTGCGATCGCGCTTTGGCATTAGGCGATACTAAAACCCGCGATTTAGTAAAACAGGAATTAGAAACTAAATTAGACTATTGGTTAGCAGAAGCAGCGAATACGACGGGAGGAAAAGTATTAGGATATCAGACCAAAAAAGATGGGGTGACAATGGGATTATTAGAACAACCAGGACAAAGCAATTGGCAATCATTTACTTGTTTAAATTCCTTGCGAAATGTTGAACCGAATATTGGATTAATTTTAGACGATCGCATCCCCGATGATGACGATCGCCCCACCCAATCAATGAGTGAAACTACCCCAATAGATTTAGACTTGTAGGGGCAATCCCCCACGATTGACTTGTCAGATGGGCGGACGCGCCACCGACACCACCGCTAGATATTTGCACAAATCATTTAGGTTCGCCATATATTAGTTAATACAATGACCACCAATCAATTCCCTTCTAAAAACAAAGTTGGTGAACTCCGACCCAGCCAAATTTTATTCTCTTCAGGCATTGGTTCTATTGTAGATTTACCCAACTTATCAACTATGGTAATGGGATTAGATGATTGGGAACTCACTCACGCCTCAGAATTAGGAGAAGCCCGGTTACTAGCAGCAGTGCAAAAAGAAATCGGTAATCAAGTCAAAAAATTGCTAACGCCGCCTATATCGGAATCAAACAATACCATCCCTAACTTATTTGATGAAAGCGCCAAAGTAGGAATTCCCGTCTCACCTTTCCCCACCTGGGTAGTTTGTCCCCAATGTCGATTACTCGCCCCTTTAAAATCGGGACTATTTGAGTTAAAACGCGATCGCCATCGACCCGACCAAAATCGCTATATTCATAGTAATTGTCGCACATTTTCTCCAACAGTTATCCCTGCCAGATTTTTAGTAGCTTGTCAACACGGACACTTAGATGATTTTCCCTGGCACTACTTCGTTCATAGAGGTAGTAGTAATTGCAAAGGTTCTCTGCGTCTCTATGAATATGGCATTTCTGGTTCTGCTACTGATATTGAAGTAAAATGCGATAGTTGCGGTAAATCTCGCCGACTGTCCGATGCCTTTGGCGAACTTGGTAAAATGAATATGCCTCAATGTCGCGGTCGCCATCCCCATTTACGCAACTTTGCAGAAGATGGATGTACCAAACAAATGAAAAGTATCTTACTCGGTGCATCCAATAGCTGGTTTCCTATCACCCTTTCCGTACTCTCAATTCCCACTACTATTAATCAACTGGGGCAACTGATTGATAAACATTGGTCGGTGTTAGAAAAAGCTATTACAATTGACATTTTAGCTGCTTTCCGCCAAATCGGTCAACTCAAAGAATTTGCTAAATATTCAGATGCCGAAATCTGGAAAGAAATTTTACAAAAACGTCAAGAAACAGGTGAAACCGAATGCCTTGACGTGAAAGATATCAAAACCCCAGAATGGCAAGTTTTTTCTAATGCCGATACCAGTTTGAATAGCGCTGACTTTTGGTTAACACCCGTCACCGCCCCTGATGGTTACGAAGCTTATTTTGAAAAAGTTGTCTTAGTAGAACGCTTGCGAGAAGTTCGTGCTTTAGTTGGTTTTACACGCATCGAATCTCCTGGTGATTATGCTGAAACAGGAGAATTACCCGAAGAATACTGGGCTCCTTTGAGTCGTTCTGAACCTACATGGGTTCCAGCTTCAGAAGTGCGCGGCGAAGGTATTTTTATGCAGTTTCAAGAAGAAAAACTACAAAACTGGTTATCCAGTACACCTGGATTAAAAACTTACGAACAACAAAGCTTAGAAGCCCATCGTCGTTGGCGCAGGGCGCGTTCCTTAGATCCTGATACTAATTTCCCCGGTATTCGTTATATTTTACTTCATTCCTTCGCTCATGCTTTGATGCGACAATTAGTAATAGAATGTGGTTACAATGCTGCTAGTTTGCGGGAACGCATTTACTCAAAAGATCCGAAGGAAGATAATGGCCCAATGGCTGGTATCTTGATTTATACAGCCGCACCCGATAGCGAAGGTACACTAGGGGGATTAGTCAGTTTAGGGGAACCAGGTACTTTTGGCCGTCATATCGACCAAGCTTTAGAACAAATTGGTTTATGTGCTTCTGACCCTTTATGTGCGGAACATAGCCCCTTACAAAATACAACTTCTTTGCATTGGGCGGCTTGTCATGCTTGTTTGTTTAGTCCTGAAACATCCTGCGAACGGGGAAATAAATATCTCGATCGCACTTTGTTAATTCCTACTATGAATGCTGATTTATCTGAATTAGCTTTTTTTGAGTAATTCTATATCTAAAGTTGAGTGACAAGCTGCTAATACAAGCTATTCTCTACGCAGCTAACGCTGCCCCCGTTTAGCAGCTATTTTAACGCACAAAGATGCAGACCAAATCTCGCAGCGATACAGCTAAAAGACGAAACAAAGAAAACGGTTCCTCCAAAATAAACCCCAAGGCAAGTGTTACCTTAGAACGAACCAAACCTTTAGTCAAAGATGAGCCTAAACTTGAACAAGAATCCGAACACCAATCCCCCAATAGCGATTCTCCCCAGCTTTTATCACCAGAAATTAAGCTAATCTGCACCCAAGACAACTTAGCCAACCATCTCGAACTTGTTAGCAAAGCTGTCCCAGCAAAACCCACCCATCCAGTATTAGGAAATGTCCTCTTAGTCGCTTGCAAAAAAACACAGCGAGTCCAACTCACCGTCTTCGACATGAGATTGGCTATTCAAACCTCTTTTGAGGCCAACGTTCAATCTCCCGGCGACATGACTATTCCAGTCGGACTTCTCAGCGATATTGTCGGGAAATTCTCGCCCGGAGATATCACTTTAGTTAGCCGTGAAGCCTTGAAGCAGGAAGGTGAAGATAGCCAGAATAGCACCACCTTACCAGAGGCTGTTAATAACAGTCCAGTTGCTACCCTAATAGCTGCTTGCGGTCGCTATCAAGTTCGAGGAATTTCGAGTGAAGAATTCCCTGCCATTCCTGAAGTAAAAACAGCACAAACAATTCGCATTCCCCCTGAAACATTGAAAGAAGGGCTGAAAGGGTCACTGTTTGCCACCGCTACCGATGAAACCAAGTACATCCTGACAGGTGTTTACCTCAAAATCTGCCAAGATAGCCTCGAATTTGCTGCCACAGATGGCCACCGTTTGGTTGTCCTCTATACTTCAATTCAAGGTTTTTCTAAAAAGAAACAAGCCGAAATAGCACAGCCTTTAGAACTGACAGTACCAGCTAAATCGCTTACAGAACTGGAGCGAATTTTATCGAGTAGAACATCCCCTGACCCAGTAGAGCTTTCTTACAGCAATGAAAGCGCTCTCGTAGAGTTCCGATGGGGAACGCAGCGCTTAGTGACGCGCTGTTTAGAAGGCAAATACCCCGCTTATCAGGAGTTATTGCAGCAGGATTTCAAATATCAGGTGACGCTGGAAAAAGCACCTTTCATCAAAGCACTAGAGAGAATTGCTGTGCTGGCAGACAAGAAAGAAAAAACTCTTAGCATTCGTATTAATAGCGAAGCACAGCAAGTGTCACTATCGCTGTTCAGAGAATTTGGAAACGGCTTGGAACAGATGGCAGCGCACGTCAATTCAGACGACAATTTTTCAATTTCCTTCAACATTAAATATCTCTTAGAAGGTGCAAAAGCGATTTCTAGCTCTCAAGTTCAAATGCACCTCACTCAGCACGACGGCCCCGCCATTTTAGTTCCTTTTGGCAACCGCGACAAGCCCAACATCCTTATGGATACGAAATACTTGCTAATGCCAATTTTCAAAGAATGAAGGGGAAGGGGAAGGGGAAGGGGAAGGAGAATAAAAAATTCAGTTATTGTTAGCTTTTATTGAAGAAATAATCGTTAGCTTTTATTGAAGAAATAAAAGTAAAAGTTTCTCCTTTCTTTACCTTCCCCCTCCCCTTCCCCTTCCCCCTCTTTTCAGTCTAAATTACACCTAACTATTCAATCATGTACGCAGCATTACCTCAAAAATACCGCCCTCATACCTTGTCTGAACTGGCCGGACAGGAGTACATTCAAAGAACGCTTTCTAATGCGGTCAAAACTAATAAAATTGCTCCAGCTTACTTGTTTGCTGGCGAACGAGGAACGGGCAAAACTTCAACGGCTCGCATTTTAGCTAAATCTCTCAACTGCACGAATACAGACAAACCTACTGTAAAACCATGTGGTAATTGCCAGTCCTGTCGCTCAATTGAAAAAGGCAACAGCTTAGACGTTTCTGAAATTGACGCGGCTTCCCATAACGGTGTTGATGACGCTCGCGGCCTGATTGAGCGATCGCACTTTGCACCAGCTATCAGCCGCTACAGAGTGTTTATTTTAGATGAATGTCACTGCCTAAGTTCCCAGGCTTTCAACGCTCTTCTAAAATGTTTGGAAGAACCGCCGCATCATGTAGTGTTCATTTTGTGTACGACAGAGCAACACAAAGTGCTACCAACAATTAACAGTCGATGCCAAACGTTTCTATTTCGATCGCTGCCAATTTTATCTATTGTCCAGCAGTTAACAACGATCGCCCAGAAAGAGTCAATTGCAATTACCGAAGCAGCTAAAATTGCGATCGCCCGCGCCGCGAATGGTGGAATGAGGGATGCTTTACAGTTACTCGACCAGTTAAGCTTATTAGGAGAGGAAATTACTAGCGATCGCGTATTGGAACTGTCGGGGCGGATACCGGAGTCCGATTTAGTCGCAATTTTACAATCGGCCGGCACTGGCGACGCGCTGAAGCTGCTACAACTGTCCCGCGAACTTATTGACAGCGGGAAGAATCCTAAAATGCTGTTGGGGTCGCTACTCGCCTGCTACCGAGATTTGTTGCTGGTGAAGAGTGTCCCAGACTGTTCGCTGATGCTAGTTAGCGGCATTTCGCACTCGGCGCTGCTGGAAATTGCTGATGCTTGGGACTATAACGCGATCGCGAATGGCCTCGAACAGTTGCGGACTTCTGAATGGCAACTCAGCAAAAGCGCTCACCCTACGCTGTGGTTGGAACTCTGCTTGCTGGGATTGGCGAAGATCCCACAATTAAAATCCTACGCTACAGATAGTGCGATCGCTAACCCTTGTCAATCTGAACGTACTTCCAAATTGCGATCGCCTCGTTCCAAAGAGCAAACCATTTGGGAAAAGGTACTCTTAGCCACTTCTGAGAACAACCGCGCTTTACTGTCTGCTGCTTCCCTGGTAGCACTGACGGAAAAGAAAGCGGTGCTGGCAGTTCCCACCCCATACCTTGACAAGTTTAACCGGAATGCGGCTAAGGTGCAGAAAATATTTCTGGCTGCAACGGGTATCCACTATCAAGTGTCGTTTGAGGAGAAAACTTCATGATTAGCTTGCTAATAGGGGATGACCTCCACGCGATTCACAAAAAGCTTTCTGCCTTTAAAAAGAACCTCGACCCTGCCTGGATTGGCTTCAATTATCACCGCTTTGATGCTTCGGCATTGAATGAAGCGGTTGACTGTGCCCTGACTCCCGCCTTGGGAACGGAAAAAGCAAAGTTAGTAGTGGTAGAAGGGTGTAATTTCAAACAGTTTACTGAAGAGGCGCTGGAGGTTCTCAATTTGCTCCCGCAGGTGCCGGAAAAGACGCACCTGGTTTTTGTAGCGCCTTCCATTGACAAACGCCTGAAGGTAGCAAAATCCCTGCTTTCTCAAGCTAAATTGTTCGAGTTCGACCTTATCCCTCCTTGGCGAACGGATCTCATTGCCCATTCTATCCGAAATCAAGCGTTGGCAATAGGGCTGTCGCTGAACTCAAATCTCATTGATTACTTGGCGGTTGCGATCGGCAGTAATCCGGCTCGCGCCGAATCAGAATTGCACAAGCTGGCTACTTATAGCAACGGCGCACACCTCACTTTAAAGCAAGTGCAAGCGCTGATTCCTTCAACTACTCAAAATAGTCTCCAGCTTGCCGAAGCGATGAAGGAAAATAGCTCTAAAAAAGCAGTTTACTTACTGCAAGAACTTTTGGCAATAGGAACTTTTCCACTGGCGATTTGTGCAACGCTGATTACTCAATTTAGAACTTGGTTATGGGTGAAAGCAGCGATAGTTGGAGGAGTTAAGCAAGATGCTGAAATAGCCCGGATTTGTCAAATTAGCAACCCAAAGCGGGTCTATTTTCTGAGAAAAGAAGTCGCTGGTGCTTCCGTAACATCTCTTGCGGCTGCGATGTCGCTGCTGCTTGATTTAGAGGCTTCCCTGAAGCTTGGGCGCAAAGGGGATTTTATGTTGCCTGTAATTTTGGCGATCGCCCAACTGTTTTCTTCTAAGAAAGTAAAGCTAACAAAGTAGGAGCGATCTCATTTCCCTCGTTTAACGAATGCAAGAAGTTAAACGGGGGAAATTTTTATCCAAAGACATTCAGTAGACCGAAAAGTTTTGCGCTCGCGCCTAAAGGTTAATAAAATGTAGCTGATGATACAGAATTTCCTGACCTACAGAAAGCTAGTTAACCGTCAAAGGCTGATTAGTAAATCTTATCTTTTAAAGGTGTTAACCGATCTTTTGTCAAACCAGAGGCAGGTAGACTGAGTGCCCAAAATCATTAATTCTGAGTTTAAGGTTGTTCGCAGCCGCTCAAGCGAACCGTTGGGCATCAGCTACCGAATGCTGTTACTTGGGAGGAGACAATGGCGACACGGCACGATGAGGAGTTCGGGTTGATGACGGCACAAGGCGGCAGCTGGGTGCTAGAGCATCGAGTCATGTTGGACGGGCAGCTCGTTGCCATTGAGGTTGAGCTAGACGAGGACAAGCTCGAGCCGCAGCAGCGCCAGGCGATCCGCCATGTGCTCGCGTTAGGCACGGATGCGTTGGAGAACGCCGCGCCAGCGGTGGTGCAGAATTACGAGGTGTACCGCGAGGCGATTGACGATGACGAGCAGATGCCGCCGTTGGACAGACCAGTGGATGTGTGGCGGCAGGTGCAGATTGACCACATCTGGGTGCCGCGCCACTACCAGGCACACCACGCCTACTTTCTAATCTATGCCGAGTGCGATTGGGATTGCGAGCATGGGCTGGAGATTCGCTTCCGCGATGGTGTGGCCATTGAAGCCGATCGGGTAGGTGGTAGCGGCGGTGCGCAGGATGATACCCCTGAGCACTTGGAGATGCTACAGCAGCTAATCGCGGCCGCTTCCTCTGAGCGCGCTCCTTGAGACCTAAACGCCACCGAGAGTAGCGATCGCAAAACTTTTCGGTCTACTGACATTGCTATCTAATGCTTTCTAAGTGTTTCGGCAACCCAGCACATACAAGCGACTAGCGTCGCACTGGCGGGTAAGCAATAACTGTCTTACCTGTCTATGCAAGTAATTACAATTACCGATTTAAACTTCCTAATCAATCCCAGCCAATTGGCTGTACCCATTGATACCGAACAACAACACTTTCAGCTAGCAATGAAACAAACCTGCATGAAACTTCCCACCGAACCATTGCTAGATTCTCATCCACAGATTGATAGATGGATAATGGAAATAGGTTTATTATTTCCTGAAGTGTTTGAATGGAAGCCTCCACAATTTTTAGTAGATACCCAATTCATTACCAAACTTTGTACGAAAAATGAAAAAGCTGTGTGCTTGCAAATAAACACCAATGCCGCTTTTCTTAGAAATGGATATGTTAATCTAATTGAATGGGCAATTCGACATCCGGCATTGAATTGGTCTGATAAATTAAAGTTGTGGATAGCAACAGAATATCTTTCATTACCGCCAGAAAAGCTCAAGCTGACAATATTAGCACTGCACCCGACCTATCCTGGGAAAAGACACGAAATCAGTTGGGATAGCCAGCAACACCAAGAAACAAAAGATTGGCTCATATCTGTTCTGACAGAACAGGAAGTACCATTTGCCAATCAAGTAACATCACTAAAAGCGATCGCCACCCCGACTAATTTCGACATAAAGAAAATTGACGAGGTAGAAATTTAGATAGCCTACAAGTGTCATCCTTTAGAGAGATCGCTTGTTAATCTACGGTAAAAGCTTTTTCCTCAAAAGGCTTAAGCCAAACTTACTAACAAATCAGTCATTCGCAAGAGAAAACTACCACATCAGATTAACGCTTGCCAATACCGCCAGTGGCAAAAACCCGCCTGGAACGCCCAGTTTTACTAACAACTGAGTCTAACGGGTTGTAGCTCAATTTCTTGCCTGAACCTGGTGGCACTGGTGATGGGGATGGAACGTTACCCCCGGCATCTGGCAGCGGTAACATCCGTTCTGCTTCCTCAATGCGATCGTACAAAGCAGCAGTTAGTTGGTCAAGACTGGCCTGTTTGATGCGACTCTCCAGCCGTAGCCTAACAAGAGCATCCCAGAGGGCCTCACTCTCACTTTGCCGCTGCAAATCAGCTTTAGGAATAGGAATGGTTAGCGCGTAAGGAATTGACCCCTCGCCGCCGGAACTGTAGCCGGGATTCGTAATTACACACCGTCCCTGGGGAAACCGCAAAATCTCATCCACTGAAAACAATGGCATTTTTTGAAGCGACTCGTTCCAACTAATAGATTGATTGCTTTGAGATTGACCACCCATAGAACGGCTGGTAGACTTACTTTTGAGCAAATTTAAAAACAATTATCTGTCGACCTTCTATTTTCGTCGGGATGTCCGACTTTCCCAAAAATGCTCGCAACAGGTCAGCTTGGATAAAACTGCTAAAGGTTCCCGCCGCCGTCGTTAGAATTCCAGAAATAGTTTTTTCTGCTTCTTTAGCACTCAAAAACTGGTTGAAACTGGTGGCTACCCACTCATCGATTTGACGAGATTGGATAGCATAATCAATTCGTTTCACTAAATTTGGCAACCTCAAAATTGCATAGAGCATCGCCATATCTGGATATTTAGAACCCTTGACTAATTGAAGGAGTGCTTTAGCTAATAAATCTCCAGCTTTTGAGAAAAATTCGTCACTTTTTCCATTACCTGAACTCGCATTCCTATTAATAACTTGACCAATTTCTCCAGCCATGACCGAATCTTGAGGCGATTTCATAAAGTCGAGGGGATTAATAATACCTGAATAGGCTTCTCCCGGTGCAAATACCCACACTTGATAGCCATACCGCGCTGCCATCGGTGCGTGGAGTTTAAGCTGATCGCCTTTTTTATCGTAGAGGATAATCGGAAATCCTTGCACCATTGCACTTTCTAGCGCCCGATCAATAGCTCATAATCCTGACAGCCTTAGCAGTTGCTATATCTCTGCTAACGCAGCCAACCGTATAAAAAGCAAAATTATTGAAAGATATTTTTACCGTGAAAACAAAAAGAGTGGCTGTCAGAGCTTTTGAAGAGACACCCGGATTATCAGTTTTTAAAACGCAACACCATTCAACTAGGAAAAGGTGACATCTCGCTAACTTTGGAACGTACAGAATGGATCTATATGGGAGCAATTGAAGTAAAATATTCAGGAGCATATATCCCTGGATTAAAATGGCATTATCTTAAAGCGAAACTGTCACGCAATGGCAAATTGCTTTCCGATTTAACCTATAACTCTAAAATCGTATCTTACCCTCACTGTCCGCTTGCGCCTGACTGGTTGACAAAATCTAACTTAGAAAGGACAAAAATTCAGGAAGGAGAACAGATGAATCTCCCTTTTCATGAAGCTGTACTGGTTGTAAACCAGCCCCCATTGCTAAAAGGAAGTTTTTATCGAGCCAAGCGGTGGTATAAGCGCAAATCAGAACAATTGCCTGTAACAAACAGTTGCCGCACTCCCAAAACTTTCCAACGCGAACTACCATTTATGAAGCCAAAAGTCCTAGCTCCCGATACTAAATTTGTCCCTCTAGCCTGTACTGATGGCACTCTGGTACAGGTTCCTGAATACCTAATAAAGTTGTTAGAAGAAGCTAATGCTAGCACATCTGAACGAGCAGATGCAGCTTCTTTGTACGCGATCGCGGGTTTGAAAGCAGCTATCAACTTGGTAGAAGGACTGCCATTATTGCGAGCGAGGGGAGTAAACCCCAAAAGCCACACCACATTTTAGTGAGATCGCGGATGCGATCTCACTTTGAACTCCTTCTAAACCTGATCTGCGATCCTTAATCTAATGGAATACAATAAAACTTGGTGTTATAAAAGCGATATATGTATGACTGATGAAATGTCCAAACCAAACTTCGATGAAAATGATGCCCTGTTATCTGACTTGCTCAAAGAAGTTCAGAAATGGGAGGGAACTTTAGCTGGCGGGACAAAACTAGGGATAAATGCAGACAAAGTTGATAGCTTATTTCAAACTAAAGTCAACTTTGGCAATCCTAGAGATCGACTAATTCGGCTGACCGAGAATATCTTTACAGATAGCGGTACTGAACTAGATAGCATTTATAAACAACAGATGCAACAACAGTTTGACTTCTATTATATGACCCTAACAGTAGCTCTAATTCCTGAACGTGGCGCTCGATTCTGGCGGTTAACCTGTGAATTAAATTTTAGTCCCAAAGGTAGCAGCGAGCCAATTATTACCAGCTTGTTTCCTGCTCAAAAGTGGCGCTCAGTAATGAACTTTGGAGTGGGCATGGATGTGGGATTAAATGGTAACTTAAACTGGGATGTAGGCGTGGATTCCTCCAAGTTAGCAGAACTATTGGACTTGATACCAGAAGATATCAAGGCCAATGTCACCAGCAAGAGTAACTTTAAGGCATTTTCAGCTATGCCTGCCTATCAATATAATCTCGGTCATTCCGAAATTCTGACAAACGGTGAAGGAAATTCTACTTGCTACTGGCGAATTCAGGATCAAGAACTACAGAAAATTGGCACAGCGAAATTCGGAATTGTTTTTAAAGTACCCAAAGGAACTGAATCAATTAGTTTGCAGGGTACAGTATGGGCTGAACCCGATCTTAATTGGCTGACGGCTGATATTCGAGATGTTTTTGCCAATTTGTCCGAAAATTTGAAACAACTACTGAAGCAGAAAAATGAAGCAGCTAGCCATTTTTCTCGTGGCGATGCTGAAAAATGGGAGCTAAACCTGCCGAAAGGGTGATACTAAGAAATTTTAGTGTTAAAGTAGGCTCAAAGGCAGAGGCGGAAATTTATGGCGAAAACATACTACACCTATCGCCTTCGTGTTGCCAACCGCGATCGCGTCCAGGTGGAAAAGTGGGATGCTCAACATCAAGACAAAGGACAACCTAGCGGCGCACTTCGATATCAAGAGAAGCTACCAGAGATTGCACCACTGCTGCAAGCTGCCAAGAATAATGAGTTGAACGATTCTAGTTTAGTGCGATCGCTCGGAGAAGCCTTATTTGATGTCTTGTTTGATGACGTGCTGCGCCAAGATTTCGTCAACTTTTACTATCAGGTAGTGCAACAGGAAAAACAACTACTACGAGTTGAACTGGATATCGACGAACAGGGAATGCCTGAAATAGCTGCCCTGCCTTGGGAATTTATGTGCGTGCCTGCAAGAGCTAATCTAGGTACAATTTGGATGGGAACAGTACCGGATCTGGTTTTCTCTCGCAGGCGATCGCAGTGGATTGCCGCACAACCAATTCAACTAGAATCTGATGAAAAGCTGAGAATTGCTTTAATTATCTCTGCTCCTTCTAATTTACCGCCCGTTGCCTACGAACCAGTCCAAGCAGCATTAGAAAAACTAGCAGTTGAGCAAGCAAAACGGGTGGAATTATTGCCAATTATCAGTTCCGCTAACCCTGAAACTATTGATACTATTCTGTCAAAAGACCCTCATATTTTTCAGTTCATTGGTCATGGACGGATGAAGAATGAGGGTAAACAAGAAGTCGGTGAGATAGCTTTAGTCGATCCTGACTTTAATGAGGCAATGTGGGTGGATGCAGATTACTTCAGCGAATTGTTTAATCAACACCGCCCAGGCGTAGTCATGTTACAAGCTTGTGAAGGCGGAATGCTGTCTTCATCACAAGCATTTGTGGGAGTTGCATCTAAGGTTGTGCAACAGAATGTACCTGTAGTTGTAGCCATGCAATATGAAGTGACGAACAGCACTGCTAGTCGCTTTGCACTGCGCTTCTATCAACAGTTGGCAGCAGAAGATCCGGTTGATATTGCGGTTCAATATGCAAGACGTGCGATCGCTCTTGGGCCAACCCAATATCGTAAACGCGATTTCGCAACCCCTGTCATCTTCATGCGCGTGCGGGATGGTTATCTGTTTAAGCGCCAGAGTGCGTCCAGTCAGTCTAACCAACAGCCGGATTCTTCACTGACGGGAATTCCTGAGAACTTACCTCGCAGTGGAGTGGTGCAGTTTGTCGGTCGGGAGCGAGAGCTGGAAACTCTGCACCAGCAACTTCAAGAGAATGAACGGGTAGCGGTATCTGCGATCGCAGGCATGGGAGGCATTGGTAAAACGGAACTGGCACTGCAATATGCGCTAATTTGCAAGCAAACCTATCAAGGTGGCATCTGCTGGTTACGGGCGAAAGGATTAAATGTAGGCACTCAAATTGTCCAGTTTGGGCGATCGCGCCTCCAACTTCAGCCCCCTGAAGACCTAGACTTAACGGGTCAGGTAGGATTCTGCTGGACGCATTGGGCTGCGGGTAAGGTGCTGGTGATATTGGATGATGTTACAGACTACGAAGTCATCAAACCTTACTTGCCCCCTGCTGAATCTCGGTTCAAAGTACTAATGACCACCCGCCTACGGTTGGGTAAATCCGTCAAACAGTTGGAAATTGACGTGCTAGATGAGTCAGCAGCATTAGCACTACTAGAATCGTTAGTAGGAGCAGAGCGCATTCAGCAACAACGGGATAATGCCCAAAAACTTTGTGCTTGGTTGGGATACTTACCCTTGGGATTGGAGCTAGTGGGGCGCTATTTTGACCGTAAACCTGACCTTTCTCTGGCTGAAATGCAGCAACGGTTGGAGAAAAAGAGATTGGATGAGCGATCGCTCTCTAAACCTGACGCAGACATGACTGCATCTTTGGGAGTTGCCGCTGCCTTTGAACTAAGTTGGGATATACTAGATGAGCCAACAAAACAGTTAGGTTGTTTACTGAGCTTGTTTGCCCTAACTCCCATCCCTTGGTCGTTAGTAGAGCAGTGTCTGTCAGAGCTAGATTTGGACGACCTGGAAGAGCTGCGGGATGATAACCTGCTCAACCTGAACCTGCTACAGCGCAAGGGAGCAGGCATTTATCAATTGCATCAGCTGATTCGGGAATTCTTCCAAGCAAAACAAGTCAGCATAACCAACTCTGACGAACTCAAATGGCAGTTCTGTAAAGCAATGGTAGCTGTTGCTCAGAAAATTCCAGAAACTCCAACTCGCGACCTGCTTCTAGAACTGGCACTTACTATTCCTCATATGGCGGAAGCTGCCACAACCTTAAATTGCTACTTAACTGATACAGATTTACTCAAACCTTTTGAGGGTCTAGGTCGATTTTACGAAGGACAGACTTTTTACCAACAAGCCTCTGACTGGTACGACAGATGTCTTAGCCTGAGCAAGCAACGCTTCGGTAGCGAACATCTTAATGTTGCAACTAGCATCAACCATTTAGCATATATTTACAGGCTACAAGGTCGTTATTCAGAAGCCGAACTGCTGTGTAAACAAGTGTTGGAAATGAGACAACGTTTGCTAGGTGCAGAAGTTCCTGAAGTAGCTGACAGTCTCAATCAACTAGCAATTCTTTATAATCTTCAAGGAAAATACGATGATGCAGAGGCTTTATACAACCAAGCATTGGAGATGAAGCAACGCTTTTTAGGCTCTGAACATCCGGATGTAGCAGACTGTTTTAATAACCTAGCATACCTTTATCTCTCTCAGAGACGCTACGCCGAAGCTGAACCTCTGTTTGAACAAGCAATTATCATTTATAAACGAACAAAAAAGGAAATTTATCTCGCTACGAGTTTGAATAACTTGGCACGGCTTTACGATGACCAAGGACGCTACGCCGAAGCTGAACTTTTGTGCGTACAAGCACTGGAACTTTTTAAACACCTATTAGGAGAAGAACACCCCGATGTAGCAAACTGCCTTAACAACCTAGCATTTATCTATGCCCAGCAGGGTGATCTAGTAAAGGCAGAAATAACGTACATTCAAGCATTAAATATGCGTCAAAAGTTCCTGGGAAATGAGCATCCTGATGTGTCAGTTAGTATGAACGATTTAGCTAAATTCTACACTTCTTTGAAAAAATATGCCCAAGCTGAACCGCTCTATTTGCAAGCCTTAGCAAGCCTTGAAAAAAAACTCGGTAAAGAGCATCCACTTACAGTAAGAGTTAATCAGAATTTATCTGAATTGAGGATGCAGCTAAGATAATTTGACAATAATAAGGTAATATTTTATGCGTTCACGAACTGTTCTTTTGGTTTTGTTATTCATAGCTGGCTTGACTGGATTGCTGTTTTATGATTTTCACAATCAGCAAATTCCTCATCAAAAAAAATCCGAGCAAACTCCTAGCCCACATCCTAGTAAAATTCCTGTGCTAATTCCTACTCAAATCTCAGAGGGTTGTATCGAAAATACTGAACAAAAGAAAACTTCTAGTCCAATTACCAGTCAAAAATATACTCTTAAAGAAGCAGAAAATTATTTGCTAAAGGGAATACAATATACTAAAAAGTATCAATATGATGATGCTTTAAAAAGCTTTGATATAGCACTGAAAGTTTACCAAACAGAGAA
This sequence comes from Kamptonema formosum PCC 6407, assembly GCF_000332155.1. Lineage (GTDB taxonomy): Bacteria > Cyanobacteriota > Cyanobacteriia > Cyanobacteriales > Microcoleaceae > Kamptonema > Kamptonema formosum. The sequence goes on from NZ_KB235908.1 coordinate 149,184, forward strand.
AAATTTTGAGAAACAAGCAATTACTCTCGGTAATATAGGGAGCGTTTACTATGAAACAGCAAATTACAAACAAGCGATTAATTGTCATAATAAACGTCGCATAATTGCTGCTTCTAAAAAAATCAACAAAAAAGAAGAGACCGATGCTTTAAGTAGCTTGGGAAATGCTTACTATGCAATGGGGAACTATTCAAAAGCTCGTATTTACTACAAAAGAAGCTTAAAAATTTCTCTGGGTATCATTGATAAGCACTCGGAGGCGATAGCTTTAGGGGGACTGGGAAGTGTTTACCATAGCGTAGGTAACTATGGACAAGCAATTAAACATCATGAGAAACGTTTGAATATTATTAAAGAAGTTCTAAAGAACCAGCGACAATTAACTGAAGAAGATCGAAAAGAGTTTCTTAAATTAAAAGGAGCTGCTTTAGGTAGTTTGGGTAATGCTCACCACATGCAAAAAAAATACGAAAGAGCCATGGTGTACTATGAAGAGCATTTTAAAACTGCTGTAGATGGTCAAGATAAACGAGAAGAGGCGATCGCTCTAGGGGAATTAGGAAGTGCTTACCACGGTTATTGGAAGCGTAGTAATTTTAAAAATAATGGTGATTTGGAAAAAGCAATAAAACTTTATGAAGACCGTTTGAGAATTGCTAAAGGAATCGCTGACAGCCGTTTAATAGCATCGAGCCATGGCGGTTTAGGCTATATTTACTATTCCATAGCTAGTCGTAACTCTTCCCTAGAATTTTATGATAAAACTATTACGTCTACTGGTGAACATTTAAATACTTCAAAATCTATTCAAGATAAACCTGGTGAAGGAAATGCTCTAAATTTATTAGGAGTGTCTTATTTTCAGATTAGCAATCTTCTTAAAAAAGAACAAAAATTTGCTGAAGCTCAAGAAAATCTGGATAAAGCCATACAAAATTTGAAAACTGCGATAAGTGTAAGGGAATCACTCCGAGAGGGGTTAACTGAAACAGAGAAAGTTTTCATATTTGATACTCAACAGACTGCCTACCTCAATCTCCAACAAGTTTACATTAGTAAAGGTGAAAGTAAGGGTAAAAGTGAAGGTGAAGGTGAGTATGAGCTAGCGTTAGAAGTTGCAGAAAGAGGAAGGGCAAGAGCTTTCGTAGATGTTTTGGCAAAGCAGTTAAAGATTAATAGAGAAGTATCTACTACTTTGAACTTTAAAGACATTAAAAGAATTGCTCAAGAGCAGCAAGCTACCTTAGTAGTTTACTCATATATAGCAAAAGAAAATAACATAAGTGGTCACGACAGTCAAATTTATATTTGGATAGTTAGACCTAACCAAGAAAAAGTAAGCTTTGAAAAAGTGCCTCTGAATAGTTGGGAAAAAACACTTAATACAGTTAGGAAAAATTTACCAATAGGTGATAGACCAGTTGGTATTATAGGAAATTCACTTATACGTTATATAGTTCGTGGCACTAAAAAAGATATAAATGAAATAGACTCAAACAAACAAATTTCTCAAGAAGATATAGAAAAAATTTTATCCGAATATTATAAAGTTTTAATTGAACCGAAGAAAGGTCATAAGCTTTTATCAAAAGAAGATAAGAAAGTTATCTTTATTCCTCAAGGAACTTTATTTGAAATTCCTTTTGCTGCCCTCTATGATACGACGGAAAAACAATACCTAATTGAAAAATACAGCATTTTAACTGCCCCTTCAATTCAGGCATTGGATATGCTACGCGAACGGCAACAACAGCGTGAATTTAGTACCAAGTTTTTACGAGACGAAGATTGGTTAATTTTGGGTATAGAAGATGCAAAACCAAACAAATTCTGTTCGCAAGATGTAACGTTAAATAAACTACCAGGAGCAGAGCAAGAAGCAAAAGATATTGCTTCTGTGTTATTCCAAGGAAAAGCAATGGAGGATAAAACAGAAACTGCGGTTAGACAGAAGATGCTTCAGGCTCGCATAATTCATCTGGCAACACACGGCTTACTAGATAATTGTGAGGAAGAGGCAGAAGTTCCAGGAGCGATCGCTTTGAATGCTTCTGGAAACGATGATGGTTGGCTCACTGCCAGTGAAATTTCACAAATGAAGCTACAAGCTGAGTTAATTGTTCTAAGCGCTTGCGATACTGCGCTAGGACGACTGACTGCGGATGGAGTAATTGGTCTATCTCGGTCTGCAATCAGTGCTGGAGCTTCCAGCGCGATTGTTTCCTTATGGAATGTAGATGACTACTCAACAGCCTTCTTAATGACCGAGTTTTATAGACAATTGAAGGAGCAATCAAAATCTGGAAAATTGGACAAAGCAGAAGCCTTACGTCAGGCAATGTTGAACACAAAGAACTATGTAGACAAAGATACAAAAAAGAAGATTTACTCTGAGCCTTATCAGTGGTCTGCTTTTACCCTAGTTGGTGAGGCTACAACACAGTTAGAGAAGCGTCAGCAATGACTTCTTACTCCCCTGTCAGATGTCATATCATGTTCGGTAAATAACTTACGATTAAGATCCAATTTTAGTCCACCAATAAAAACCAGTTAACCCTTGAATCAAATCTGGCTGTTGAAGCAGAGATTGGCATCGGCGAAATAAAACCTCTTCAAAAATACAAATATTGCCAGGTTCCCCCTCCAGGAGTTAAGGCTACCGCCTTTCTGAGTTGCTCTTTTCAGCAACTTTTATAATGGTTAAAACTAATACCAAAGCTAAAACAAAAACCCCAGTCAAACCAGAAATCACAGAAGACACAACTCAATTTGACTCAGAAGACTTTGATTTTGAAATTGACCCCGAGCTCCTAGAACCTGGTCATAATCAAGTAAGACGACCTATTTTGCCCTATGGCATTGTTGTTAACGAACAAGTGGCAGGAATATTAATTCCAGAGGATCAGCTAGAAAAAGCCAATTGGTTTGTCATGCCAACAGAAGAAGAAATGACTACAATTGGACTAACAGAAGATGTTACAGGTCTGCTACTTTCTAAATGCCACTTATGCGTCCTGGGATTCGTCCCTGAATACATTCGTTACAAGAATGACGTTGCTAATTTAGGCGGGGCGATTGTCGGGCTGTATGAAGAGTATAAAGCTCAACTCGATAAAAAGATAATGGATGTTGTCAGCGAACACGCCGTTGTCTTTTTAGATAAAAACAATCGTCCCAGACACAGCACGCCTATTGTCGTCAGATTTAAGAATGTCGCACTTTGGAGCTTTAAAGCAGCTAGAGACGAATTTTACCGTTTGTTGGAAAAAGCATTCGCCGATTATTTCCAAATTCCTTTCAGCGGAAAAAGCGATAAATGGCGAAGCCTGGGTATCTTAGAAGTTCACTTCAAAGGAGTTAAAGAAGGCGAAGGCTCTAATAAGAGCTACTGCTGCAAAACTATTAACTATACCAAGCCGACTGCTGATAATTTTCCCTTACTCTATCTGGGACGGCCGCAGCATAAAAATGTGATTTGGGGATTGCACGATACCATTGCTGGATTCACTGAAACTCCTGCATTACCGGGTACAGCAGAACCACAAATTCAAGTGCTACCACCCATTGTTAAGAAAATAGAAAATGGGAAAAAGCAGACTGGGAATCATAAAACTCTTCGGAAAATTGCTACTGAAGTAATAGAGGAAGAGGATGATTTGGACGACTTAGATGAAGAAGATGAGTTGGAGGATGAATTGGATTCGGAAGAAGATGATTAACCGTCTCGGCTAGTTTATTTTCAAGAAGTGCCTCATATCCAGTTAAGGAGCGAGGCATTTTTTTATTGTGCAGAATAGGCGATATCTAACGGACAGTCAAGCTCAAATACTTTAACATCGCCTATTTTTTTTGATTTGGAATCTCACTCAAAGAACTGTTAGCTAACTGGTACTGGTGGCCGTTGAAGCAAAAAAATAACTGCCGCATACCATTCTTTGACTGCTGCTGTACTTGCAAACAAGGCAAATCCGAGGCTTTTGATGGGTCATTTACTACTTGAATTAGCGGTCTTTTCGGTGGCAAATTTGGATTTAAGTAACTAGCAAATACACGATGAGGAGGAGCATTGTTCTTGAATAAATACGCCGCGTATAAGCAACCTTCTGCACCGCAAACTCCAGGGCTGTTAAAATTAAAAATAACTAACCTGCCTGCTTGTCCATTTACAGCCCAGGCTAACACATTTGATGCTGAATCCTGGCGGTTAAGCTCAGAATTTTCAGCAACTATGGCTTGAACAGTTTCAACAGGGATGAATCTAGCAGCAGGTGCCCAAGAAATCGTTGTAGCACTGGCGGTACAACCAGCAGTTCCTAACAGCACTGATAACAGTAAGAACAAGATGACTCCAAAGCGGAACCACCGCCCAATAAATAAAAATGATGAGGCTCTAGGCGGGGAACTATTTAGGGAATTACAAGCGGGGTTTGGTAGTTGATTATGAGCAGGTGGAGAGAATAGTAATAAATTTCTCTTTGCAGCTATAATGTGTGGTTTATCTATTTGTTCTGCACCTAAAGTTAGCTGTTGGTTTTTGCTAAACATTGCTTTAACCTCCGTGAATTATTTCTATGTAGATGTCATACCCAATCCGGTTATGAAAGACACCATGCAGATTTACTAAATCCGCTTTTAGCAAAAGTTTGATTGTTGCTTGTAGGACTATTACCTTCATTTGATTTAGTATTGGCATCACTTCTTTGGACTGGTTTTACTAAGTGAAGGAACAGTAATACCAATCTGATTAAATGCCCAAAGTTCCTCTTCCGAAAATTGCCAAGCCGGATCTCCAAAATTGGGCTGCAAAGTAGAGCGAAACTTATCAATACTCCCTGCCTTGTTGATAGAGTAACGCAATTCTCCCAGAGCGATTTGCTTGGCTACTGATAGCTTGACCGTACGGCTGTAAGGATAAAAATCGTTGGTTGGGTTGGAATAAAGTAATTTACACTGATTCTCTTGGAGAGAAACTAATACAGAAAATGGCACGGCATCTCCCTGCAAATACGCATCGAACAAGCGATATTGAGTGTTGCCATCTGTTACTTCAGTTACAAACTCTGTCCTGAGAGTGCCTAGACCAACTGGAAGGCAAGCTGAAGAGAAATCAGCGTTACGAGGCTGCTGGCTAAAAGCAGGAGAATAGCTGAATAAGCTGCTTAACAAATAAACCAAAAAAGCTGTTAATAAGCCCCAGGTAAACTTCAACAGAATTGTCCGTTTTTTCAAGTAAATCATAGTGCTGAACATCTCCGTTTAATTCAAATTCCTTCTTGATATGGGTTAACAGCCGTTCCATTAATGCGGGTTTCAAAGTGCAAGCGAGGGTCTGCCGTTGTCCCAGTGCTGCCTAGTTCGCCTATGACTTGGCCTTGAGAAATGCGATCGCCAACTTTGAGTTTCACTGAACCCTCGCGCAAGTAAGCGTACCGAGTTGTACGACCGTTGCCGCGATCGATTTCAATCCAGTTACCGTAGCCACCGCCGCAGTTTTGTACCCCTTCTTTGCAGTTAGAAACCACTGTCTTGACAACCCCACCATCAACTGCTTTTATTGGACTTCCCATTGAGCCCGCAATGGCAATACCGCTGTAGGTTTTCCGCACGCCGGAAACGGGACGAGTTCGCATCCCAAAGCGCCTGGTTACTAGCCCATTTGCAGGCTTGATACCTGTTGATTGACCGCCGGGGGTAACACTCGCAGAATTAGAAGATTGCGCCACACTAGAAGTAGGAACGCAAGCAGCAGTATTCGACCCCGCGACTGTTGTACTTCCCCCTCGATAACGCTTCAAAACATCCTGTCCGTAACTTAAGAGAGTTAAACGACTAAATGTATCCGTTGCTCCGCCATCAACTTTGGAATAATCGCCTCCAAAATGTTTTTGAGCTACTCGCTCAATCAGGCGATCGCCACTAAAAAAACTCCCGGTAGTAGGGTCTTTTTCTTGAGAGGTAGCATTCAGCTTAGAAGCGATAGTTTGAGCAAAAACAGCTTCTTGATCGGCAGGTGGAAAAAATTGAAAAAGTTCTGCTTGAGTGGGTTGATAACCCCCTTGCAACTTGGCTAAAAATTGCTCGCCTTCTGGTTTAGATGAAATTGAACTAGCAGCGTACTCGTTGTAGCTCATAAACTGGTACTTGCCCAACGGAACCCCGCAATTCTTGCCACCATCAGCGCAAACATGAACGCCGACAGTTTCATAAGAACTGCTGCTTTCGATATTGGCGATCGCCTCCGACAAAGCGGCAACATTTACTCCTTGAACATTGCCAATTGACACTGGTGCAGTGGCACTAGGAGGGCAAGGAACGTTAATATTAGCTGCTGTACCTACACCTTTTGTAACAGGAGAAGATACTGAGCCACGAACCGCCCCAGTTGCTACAGAGGAAGAGCTGCTAGAGGATGGTTCCAAGGCTCCAACAAAAATGGGAGAATTAACCCGATAGGTGAAAAAGGGTAGTGGCCCAATAAAATAAGGAGAGCAACCGCAAGGGGAACAAAATCGGAAGAATAGAGCCGTATCAACGGTATCGGTTTGCTCGTCAGGTTCCATGACCACTACCTTAAAAGCACTGCCAAAAGGCAATCTTCCTGTCGGTTCTTTGCCACCATTGACACCTTTAAGACAGCCCGAGCCGCCCTCGACTTCCTGGTACTTACCGCTAATCCATTGCTTGCCTTCCAGAACACCGCGAGCGTTCCGACCTGAATTTTCCAGATCGTCTAGTTCGATGTAAGCACAATCATTTTCTTGGCAGTTAACTGAGAATCCCTGAACGTCGGAGCCTGATATCGTCTTAGTTCGCCGCCGTTCGGCTGGACCATAAATTGCATCAATTCTCATTACTAAATTGCCAATTTCTGCAATTGGATTGGGAAAACTCGATAGAGGTAAAACATTCAGCCCTGGTACGTCTTTAATTAAGGTTGTTTGCCAATCTGAAAATGCGCCAAGTTGAGCACTGCTTAAGTTGGGAATTGAAGATAGTGAATACTGAGACAGGTCAATTTCTGCCAGTTTCAAATTACCTAATTGTGGATGGGAACTGAGAACCCGATCTAAAGTGCGATCGCCTACATCAATGCCAGCAGCTTTTGTTGTTAGCAGTCCCGCCACTGGTGCAATTTCTGCGACTTTAAATTGACCGAGAAGAGGGATAGCCTGAATTAACTGATTTAACGACTGCTTGGCAACTAAAGTAAATGCGCTTAAAGCTATGCTATCTAAATTCAAACCAGCTTGTTCCGTGACAAAACCAAAGGATAGTAGTTCTGGTTGTAGAGCTTGGCTAATATCGCCCAACATAATGTACTGATCTGGAGTTTGTCCTGCTGTCCAACTTCGACTCAAATCATAACCAATAGCCTGCTTGTACTCTCCTGCTTCAAGGCTTCCCGATTGACTGATGGGTGGCATTTGAGAAAAAGAAATTTGTGTCCAATCTGGCAAGAGGGCGTTAACTGAAGTAGAATTTCCTTGCCTGTCTATCCCTGGTATTTCTAAAAGTCTGGTTGGCATTTCAGTTGTATCAGCCGGGATTTGTGCCAGAGCAAATATTGGTTGATAAAGGTAATGGGAAACTATTAAGAGTAGAGAGAATAAACAGATTGACAATTGTCTCACTTTTGTTGATGATATTCTTCTCATATTTATGCAAAAACTCCATTTATCAATACTCCGGACAGTTTTGGAGTAGAGACGCGATCGCCCGTCCACAAAAAAGTAAGTAAAATTTGAATC